>CBDUKE010000104.1:0-10214 GCA_965367725.1 uncultured Maribacter sp.
CCCCATGAAACCACAATTATGGAATTCGCACAGGAAATAATCAAGTTGACTGGTACCGACCAGAAAATTATATTGAAACCATTACCCCAGGACGATCCTACCCAACGTCAACCAGATATAACCAGGGCCAAGGAAATCTTGGGGTGGGAACCTAAGGTTGGACGGGCAGAGGGATTAAAAAAGGTCTTCGAATATTTTAAGTCACTAACCCCCGAGGAACTGCAAGATAAAGAGCACAGGGATTTTTCCGGGATTGCATAGATTATTAGGTTTCAAGATGTATTTTTGCGCAAACGTTGAATTATGAACATCCTTATTCTTGGATCTGGTGGCCGCGAACATGCCCTAGCATGGAAACTTAATCAAAGCCCTAAACTCACTAAACTTTTTATCGCACCCGGAAACGCTGGTACTGCTGAGATCGGCACGAATATACCAATTGGTGTAAATGATTTTGAAAGCATAAAGAAATCAGTGCTTTCTGAAAGCATTGATATGCTGATTGTAGGTCCTGAAGACCCATTGGTGAACGGAATCCATGACTTTTTCCTTAATGATTCCCATCTTAAGGATATACCTGTAATCGGACCCCAAAAGGCCGCTGCAGCATTGGAAGGCAGCAAGGAATTTGCCAAGGAATTCCTATTCAGACATAACATACCAACCGCTGCCTATCAAAGTTTCACTGCTGATAATTTAAAAGAAGGGTATGCGTTTCTAGAAACATTGAAGCCCCCTTATGTTTTAAAGGCAGATGGATTGGCCGCTGGGAAAGGCGTTCTTATCCTAAATGACCTTCAGGAAGCCAAAGACGAGCTAAAAACCATGTTGGTCGATGGTAAATTCGGAAGCGCAAGCGCCACTGTGGTTATCGAGGAGTTCCTGGCAGGGATTGAGCTAAGTGTTTTTGTATTGACCGATGGCAAAGGATATAAAGTTTTACCAACTGCCAAAGACTATAAAAGAATAGGTGAGGGTGATTCAGGACTGAATACAGGCGGTATGGGGGCCATATCCCCCGTTCCTTTCGCGGATAAGGTCTTTATGGCAAAGATACATGAGCGAATAGTTAAACCTACCGTAGAAGGACTTAAAAAGGACAATCTGCCTTATAAAGGATTTATATTTATTGGGTTGATAAAAGTAGGGGATGACCCCTTTGTTATAGAATACAATGTTAGATTGGGTGATCCAGAGACCGAAGTGGTAATCCCAAGAATTAAAACAGACTTGGTTGAGGTTTTTCAAGCTGTGGCTAACCAGTCATTGGATGCTATCGACTTGCAACTTGATGAACGAACGGCAACTACGGTAATGTTGGTATCAGGTGGATATCCTGAAGCATACGAAAAAGGGAAAATTATTACCGGATTTGAAAATGTTGAGGATTCAATCGTATTTCATGCTGGTACAGATGTCAAAAACGGGAAAGTGGTAACCAACGGTGGTAGGGTAATGGCCATCACCTCCTTCGGAAATGATTATAAGGAAGCATTACAAAAATCATATCAAAACATCAAAAAGATACATTTTGATAAGATGAACTTTCGAAAAGATATTGGGTTTGACCTATAAGTAAGAATGGGAAGTAATCGACTTGTCTTCCTCATTATTGTCATTAGCCTTTTTAAGTTGTAGCATCCAATAAACAAATGCCACTATACAGATGGCAAAGAGTATCCAGTTAACGGTATTGGCTACCCACCAGTTTTCCATAAACCTAAAAAAATCAAAAGGCCAAAAAAGTCCGTTAACGAATAAATCCTGTATGGCTTCAAAGAATGCTCTCATCTTATAGTATATTTACGACACAAAAATATAAAAACCCAAGATGATTTCAAGCATTTTTGGAAAAACAAAGCCAATAAATTATATAATAGTACTTACTTTTTTGTTTCTGTTCTATTGGTTGGTCCATTTTTTTCTTTTTCAACGGGTTTATGCGTATGAGCAATTAGTATGGCAGGTTGTTGTATTGGCAGTATTACTTTTTACTTTTTTTATAGTCAATTTCGTGGTTATAAGGAATAAATTGACGGGTGCTAACTCGTATACCATTCTATTTTTTGCACTTTTAATGGTCATTTTTCCTGAAACCTTAACGGACAATAAAGCTGTTCTCAGCAATTTTTTCCTTTTGTTGGCCATAAGAAGGCTTATTAGCATGAGGTCCTTAAAGAATTTGAAAATCAAGATTTTTGATGCATCTCTTTGGATTATGTTCGGCAGCCTTTTCTATGATTGGGCGTTGTTGTATCTCTTGGTTGTTTATATTGCTATCTATATCTATGAACCAAAGAATTTTAGGAATTGGATTGTACCGTTTGCTGCTTTTTTTGTGGTGTTCATGATCAGTTATTGTTTTCTGATATTGACCCACAACCAAGATTTTATTTATAGACACTATCAATTTTCAATACAATTTGATGCTGATTATTATTTGAACTGGGCTAATAGTTCTAAGCTCATTATATATATCATTCTTTTTTTTATGCTGTCAATCTTTGCATTTTTAAAGCTTGGGAAGTCGGGTGTTGGTAAAATTGTTACCACACGTCTAATTGTATTGTCCTTTGTAATTGGACTGCTTTTGAATGTTTTGATCTCGACAGAGAATTTGCATCCTATATTACTTACTTTTTTCCCCGCAGCGGTATTAATGACAAATTATGTGGAGTCGATCAAGCGCGATAACCTAAGGGAAATAGTATTGATGTTTTCTATATTTATCCCTTTTATGGTATTCTTATCTAACATGATTGTAAAGTAAATAAAGGTATCTTTGTATTAAATCAGTATCCAATGTTCAGTTCTTTTGCCAACCGTATTTTTGAGGAAAGTATTTCAAAATATCACCAAATTGATAAGGTAGACCAGCCTTTTGAAAATCCATATTCCAAGGGTGATATAGCACACTTGTTGTATCGCAAGAATTGGATTGATACCGTTCAATGGCATTATGAGGATATAATTCGAGACCCGGATATTGATCCGATTGCAGCGTTGAAGTTAAAACGGCAAATAGATAGTAGCAATCAGGATAGAACAGATTTGGTAGAATATATTGACAGTTATTTTCTTAAAAAATACCAATCGGTTGAATTAAAGGACAATGCTACCATAAATACTGAAAGCCCGGCCTGGGCTATAGACCGATTGTCTATTTTGGCACTCAAAATATATCATATGCAAGAAGAGGCTAATCGAACGGATGCCTCCCAGGATCATATTGATAAGTGCAGCCAAAAATTAAAGGTGCTTCTTGAACAACGTTTGGATTTGTCTACTGCCATAGACCAATTACTGGGTGATATTGAGACTGGCAATAAGTATATGAAGGTCTACAAGCAAATGAAAATGTACAATGACGACGAACTGAATCCTGTTCTTCGTGGCCAAAAGTAAAATCTAGCTTTTAGAATGGGTAATAAAAAACACCTTTTGGTAATTCGTTTGTCGGCCATGGGTGATGTTGCCATGACCGTACCTGTTTTAAAATCGCTATTGGATTCCTACCCAGATCTTAAAATCACAGTACTCACCAAGGAATTTTTAAAACCCATTTTCGAGGGATTGGATAAGGTTACCGTTCATGTTGCCGATGTAGCTGATACTCATAAAGGTATAAGTGGACTTTGGAAATTGTACAAGGAACTTCAATCTTTACAGTTAGACGCCGTAGCAGACTTGCACAATGTACTTCGAAGTAATGTCTTAAAACAATTTTTTCGCTTGGGTGGAATTCCATTTGTACAAATTGACAAGGGAAGAAAAGAGAAAAAGGCTTTGACTGCCGAAAAGAATAAGGTATTTGCCCCATTGCAATCAACGCACCAACGCTATGTTGCTGTTTTTGATCAATTGGGGTATCCATTTTCACTACCTGAAGCCAACTTCTTAGAGAAAAGAGTGTTGTCAGACAAGACCTTGGAAATTGTTGGCAAAAATACCCGGAAATGGCTGGGAATAGCTCCATTTGCTGCATTTTCAGGAAAAATGTATCCACTGCAATTAATGCAGGAAGTGGTTCAAAAATTAAACAATACCAATAAGTATAAAATATTTCTTTTCGGTGGAGGCACTAAAGAAAAAGAGCTTCTTGAACGATGGGAAAATGAATGTCAGGAATGCATCAATATAGTAGGCAAGTTATCTTTTGATGAAGAATTAGCCTTGATTTCGAACTTGGATCTTATGCTATCCATGGACAGTGGCAATGCACATTTGGCTGCCATGTATGGGATTCCTATAATAACGCTTTGGGGGGTAACACATCCGTATGCCGGGTTCTATCCTTACGGACAAGATCCTAATAATGCCTTATTATCCGACAGAAGTAGCTTTCCCTTAATACCGACATCCATTTATGGGAATAAAGCTCCCAAAGGCTACGAGAAGGTAATGGAGACCATAGGTCCAAAAACAATCCTTAACAAGGTAGATCAGCTATTGAATAAATAATAAGATTCTGGTTAAAACGTGGATTGTTTTACTTCAATAGATTTAAAATAATGCTTTAATTGTGCCATGAAGCGGTATTTACGAGCACTAGGGGTGCTTTCCACCATTAGCGTACGCACGCCTATATATGAGCTCATCAAAAATAGAGCAACACCTTCAGCATCTACGTGCCTATCAATAAAACCATTGAATTTTCCTTTTTGAATCGCTGAAACCAAATTGACTTCCCATATCTTAAGGATTTCGTTCAGATGTTTCATGATTCTTTCATTCCTTCCGTTAAACTCATTAATGAAGTTATTCAGAACAAAGCCATAGTCCATCTCATTATGAACTGCTGTTTCCAAGGCATTTTCGAAACAGTTGGTAATAAGTTCCAAAGCATTTTTATGACCTTCAATCGGCTCAATAAGCATACTGTAAACTCTACGTACTACTAAATTCTCGATAATTTGGATAAAGAAGTCTTCCTTTGATTCAAAATGATAATAGAAAGCACCTTTAGAAAGTGAAAGTTCTTTTAGAATGTCATCTACACTTGTATTGTAATATCCTTTTTTATAAAACAATTCCAAGCCAGTTACTTGCATGCGCTGCATGGTTGCCATGCGCTTTATATTCTTTTCCATAAGATTTGGGTTAATGGTTAAAAAAGACCGTTAAGTCTGTACCTATAACTCACAAATTCATGTTTTGTTGGGCAATTAGAGCTGTTTTGAATCAAAAACTCGTTGAAATGCAGAAAATTCGTTGATTTACTCCATATTTAAGTAAGCTTACAAACCAAAAGGTCGGTTTAACATAACAATTTGGTTAACAAAATGCTCGTTTCATTCCTACAATTTTATTGGGAAACGCCTTAAATTTAAGCAACTGTACCTTGACAACTGCTCCCTGCACCTGCTGTGCACCCATAACAGTGTTGGGATATAATTATATTTCTATCATTAAGAATATCTTCATTGTAATCTTTAATGTGCTTGATTTTACTAGCCACTTTCAAATCCAACATTTGATTAAAATCACAATCGTAAAGCCATCCATCCCAACTGATTGAAATGGTATTGGTGCACATTACATTTTCAATTGCCGAAGGGTTATAGGCCTCAACCAAGGCATACATATAGTCTTCATAATTTTCAGAAGCAATCAAATAATCCAAAAATCGAGCAATAGGAAGATTTGTTATGGCAAACAGACTATGAAACTGAATATCAAAATCATCTTTCAACGCCTTTTTGAAGTCTTTTTCCATGGCAACTTGATCTCCGGGTAAAAATGCCCCTGATGGGTTATACACCAAATCCAAGCGCAAGTTGCTATCTGGCATTCCATAACCTATGGCATTCAATTCTTGGAGTGCTTTAATCGACTTATCGAAAACCCCATCGCCACGTTGCTTATCCGTTTTGCCTCTAGTATAATGTGGCATTGAAGAAATAACATGAACATTATGCTTTTTAAAGAAGTCAGGCAAATCATGATATTTTTTATTGGCTCTGATAATGGTCAAATTAGAACGCACGATAAAATCCTGGATGCCCGCCTTGGCCGCTTCTTCAACAAACCATCGAAAATCAGGATTCATTTCGGGAGCTCCCCCTGTTAGATCTAAGGTATGCGCCCCTGTGTTATTAATAACTTCCAAACAAAGTTGCATGGTTTCACGGGTCATTATCTCCTTACGATCCGGACCGGCATCTACATGGCAGTGTTCACAGACTTGGTTACACATATATCCCACGTTTATCTGTAGAATCTCCAACTTTTTAGGCCGCAACGGAAAATGACCCGTATTGGCAATCTTATCCTTAAAAAAGGGCAGTTCCCCTTCCGCGAAAATACCACCATTAAGGATTTTTAATTGTTTATTTGTTTCAGCAAGCTCGTCGTGTCTTGCGTGTAGTGATTTTGTTACCATTTATACCTTATTAATCATTAATGCTTTGTAGGTGTTTGTGTAGAAAACTAACAAAGCATACCAACATTTCTACATACTTAATTTATTGTACTTGTTCATCATTTGTACCCCATGTACAAGGGTCGCTCCACTTTCTATGGCCGCTCCTGCATGTACGGCTTCCATCATTTCTTCTTTTGTAATTCCTTTTTGCAATCCGTCTTTGGTATAGGCATCGATACAATAGGGGCATTTGACCACATGGGCAACCGCCAAAGCTATTAATGATTTTTCCCTTGCGGTTAGTGCCCCTTCTTCAAATACCTTACCGTAATAATCAAAAAATTTAGTGCCTAATTCTTCACTCCATTCTGTTATTTTACCGAATTTCCTAAGGTCTGCGGGGTCGTAGTATGATTTTTCCATTTTTAAGTTGATAATGTGATATACTTCTCCGGTACAATAACAGGAAATGCAAGAATCACAATTTGAATAAATTAAATAGTGTGTGCTTGATATTTTGAGTAAAATATCAATTAAAGCCTATGAGAAATGAAGAATGGGAGAACCTCTATTTTGCTGAATATCAGACTGAAACAAACCCCTGATTGGAGATTCAATCTGGAATAATAACGAATCGGACAAAACTAGCGATTGAATTGCTTTTATAATATGAAGGGGCAACCCAATTGTAAACTTGATTATGGTCTTAAGATCATGCAAATGGTCAATATCGTGTAATGCATGAAGCGAAGCCAACTCAATTGTATTGGACAGAAGTTCCGTTTTCAAGTGGTTCAACAGCATTGAAGACTGCCAAGGAAGATTCTTAAAGGCCTTTGGATTGAAATTCACCTTGTGCAATCCCATTAAATAAAAGCCGCCATCTTTAGATGGCCCCAGAACCGCTTTGTTTTTGGATATGGTTCTTGCAGTTTCCAGAATCTGGGATGCCTGTAAATGGGGAGAATCGTTGCCAATGGTAATTACCTGTTCAAATCCTTTATCATAAACAGATTGTATGGCATTGGTAAAGCGTTCCCCGAATGAGCTTCCTTGTTGCTCTTTTTCAGTGAAGTGAAAATAAGGCAGTTCGGTTTTTTTTACGGTATTCTGTGTGTGCCTTGAAAGTGCTTCGAACAGATCTTTAGCCCCATGGATCTTCTTACACTTTAACTCTTCATGCGAAGAAAGGGCAAAGATTAAAATAGCTGTTTTATGATCGTTTATAGCTTGCATAAAGAATAGTGTCCCGGTAAATTTACAATAAAACCTATTTTAATTAAGTCGAAAGAGTGTATTATTCTTAACAAACGGATTCCGTTTTCAGGGAAAGACCATTTTAAACAAAACCGACCAAGAGGTCTATTCTCTGATCCAAGTTTGATGCCTAGCCCACCTGATTATAGGTTTGTAGCTAGGATATCATCGATGAAATACACTAGTTTATTTCTTTTGTTGGTGAAATCGGAAGTATCAAACCAAACAGTCTGTTAAGCGTGTAGCAAAGAGAGGTGTTTTTTAACCCATGCTGGCTAAACATCATCATAATCCACGGTCAATGTTGGCGTTAGTGGTTTGGCCTGACAGGTAAGGATTAATCCTTCTTCAATTTCACCATCGGTGAGTATTTGATTCTTTACCATTTCGGCTTTGCCTTCGGTTATTCTAGCAATACAACTACTACAGACTCCGCCTTGACAAGAATAAGGGGCATCAATATTTTCTTTTAAAACCACATCAAGGACTACGTCATTCTTGCCCATGGTCAATGAAAACTTCTCATCATCCAAAATAACGGTCACTTGTGTCTTATTACCTGCGGAAACTGCTGGAGTTACTTCAGCGGTTGTTTCAGAAGTGGTGAACAGCTCAAAATGTATTTTGTCTTTTTGAACGCCATTTTCTTGAAGTGTATTGCTTACGAGATGTACCATATCTTCAGGACCACAGAGGTAAAAGGAATCAAAATCGGTATCTTTATGTTTGTTTTTTAAGGCATAATTTATGGTTGACGTATCAATTCGACCAAAAAGCGAACCTTCTTCCTGGGTCTTGCTATTGGTAAAGTAGATAAATAACCGATTTGCATAATCTAACTGTAGCTTAACCAAGTCTTTGTAGAACATGGTTTCTTTATTCGATTTATTACCATAAACCAATACGAACTTGTTATTGGGATTACTGCCCAACACTGCTTTTAAAATACTCATGATAGGCGTAATACCACTACCTGCAGCAAAAGCAGCCACATGCTTAGTAGCATCACTTCGTTTAAAAATAAACCGGCCTTCAGGAGGCATAACTTCAAGTACATCGCCTATTTTCAATTTTGTATTGGCATATTCCGAGAAACCGCCTTTATCAACTTTTTTGACACCTATTGTAATATAATCCCGCTGGGGTGAAGAACTTATGGAATAGGCCCTGCGTACTTCTTTTCCCTTAAGTTCTTTTTTAATGGTAATGTATTGTCCTGGAGCAAAACTAAAAGTCTGGATGAGCTCCTTGGGAATACCAAAGGTTATTGCAACAGATGTCGGGGTCAGTGGTTTTATGTTTTGTACCGTAAGGGCATAAAAGTCGGCCATGTTATATTGATTCTTAGAATTAATGTGCAAAACTAAGCATTGACAGTTCGAATTAAAACGGAAACGAGAAAAAAACATACCTAAAATACTTATGCATAAGTAAATTATGTATATATTTGGTTTAGATGTAATAATCAAATGGCGAATTCCAAATTATATAAAGGCAGTTTAAATACCATCATCCTTAAGTTATTGGAGGAAAAAGGGAAGATGTATGGGTACGAGATTACCCAAAAGGTAAAAGAATTGACCAAAGGAGAATTGAACATTACCGAAGGGGCGCTTTATCCTGCATTACATAAATTGGAAGCAGAAGGCCTTTTAGATGTTGAGGTGGCCAAGGTAGATAACCGACTCCGCAAGTATTACAAACTCACAGAAAAAGGTGAAAAAGAAACCATTAACCGATTGGCCGAATTGGAAGATTTTATACGAAGCATGCAGCATTTGGTCAATCCTGATTGGAGTATTAATTGAAAAATATTGATTAATGAGCCTGACCATGGAACAAATACATCAAATAGAAGCCTACCTTAATTTTAAGGAACTGACCCAAATAGACCTGAGAAATGAAGTCTTGGACCACATGTCTAATGGTATTGAAAAATCAATTAAAGAGAAAGATTTAAGTTTTGAAGAGGCCTTCAATCAAGAAGGCAAAAAATGGAATTTGGAATTGGAAAATTATTCCAGTTTTTGGCTTGGATGGGCCTGGTCAGGGCCAAAACTCATGATAAAGAAATGTGTGGCACAAATGAAAAAGACCTACTTCATAACATTGATCTTCACTCTTCTTTTAATGGCTTTATCATATTCAATGATTACTTTTTTTCAATTTGGGAAGCACCTTGATATAATAACAAAAGCACTAGGGATTTTGTATTTAGGGTTCTTTTTCTCTATCGTATTCGCCCATTTAAAAATTAAGTTTTCAAAATTTACCACCTCATATAGTTATCTATTTAAAATTAATGCTGTCGGCAGTGCCTTTTTTTATCTATGGTTTAATCCCATATGGTCCAAGTTTAGCGGATTTGAAACAGCTGGCACTGAAATGTGGGTCACTCTTTTTTTTCACATGCTTCTTATCTCATTTGCCTATACTTACTGGGATCTTTATAAATTACATTTCAATGCCAATAAATTGAATTTGAAATGAAACTATCCCAAGACCAAATACAAGAACTATATAAGTTTACCCGCAAGCATTTTGTGGAACACTACGATTTGCAGACTGAGTTGGTAGATCATTTGGCCAATGG
>CBDUKE010000105.1:0-9903 GCA_965367725.1 uncultured Maribacter sp.
AGTTGAAAAATATACGAAACTTTTGCATTATCGCGCATATTGACCATGGCAAAAGCACCTTGGCTGATAGGCTGTTGGATTTTACTGGTTCTGTAACAGAACGGGAAAAAAAAGAACAGTTATTAGACACTATGGATCTTGAGCGTGAGCGTGGTATTACCATAAAAAGTCATGCTATTCAAATGGATTATACCTATAAAGGCGAGGAGTATATTCTAAACTTAATCGATACTCCTGGTCATGTAGATTTTTCCTATGAGGTGTCCCGTTCCATTGCGGCTTGTGAAGGCGCCCTTTTAGTGGTAGATGCGGCACAAAGTATACAGGCGCAGACGATAAGTAATCTTTATTTGGCACTTGAAAATGATCTTGAGATTATTCCTGTTTTGAACAAGATAGATCTGCCTAGTGCCAATCCTGAGGAAGTAACTGACGATATCGTGGATCTTTTAGGCTGTAAGGCGGAAGATATAATCCCTGCAAGTGCCAAGACCGGTATAGGGATTGGGGAAATTTTGGAAGCTATTATCGAGCGTATACCTGCTCCCACCGGAATTGCTAACGAATCACTGCAAGCTTTGGTTTTTGATTCTGTTTACAATCCGTTTAGAGGGGTAGAAACCTATTTTAGGGTGATCAATGGTGAAATCAGGAAGGGTCAAAAAATTAAATTTGTCGCCACAGATAAGAGTTATTTTGCGGATGAGGTAGGGACCTTAAAACTGACCCAACACCCCAAACAGGTGATTAAAACAGGGGATGTGGGTTATATGATAACAGGAATAAAAGATGCTAGAGAAGTAAAGGTTGGCGACACCATTACAGATTCGGCCAATCCCACAATAAATGCCATCGCAGGTTTCGAAGACGTAAAGCCCATGGTGTTCGCAGGCATATATCCTGTAGACACAGAGGATTTTGAGGAGCTGCGCTCCTCAATGGAAAAGCTGCAACTAAACGATGCTTCCTTGGTTTTTACACCTGAAAGTAGCGCTGCCCTAGGTTTTGGTTTTCGCTGTGGTTTCTTGGGGATGCTACATATGGAGATTATCCAAGAACGCCTGGAACGTGAATTCGACATGACTGTCATTACCACCGTTCCTAACGTAAGCTACCATGCCTTTACAAGAAAAAACCCGGATGTTCCCCTGATAGTGAATAATCCGTCAGACCTACCTGATCCATCCACTGTTGATCATGTTGAGGAACCATACATTAAAGCGACCATAATTACCAAAGCCGATTTTGTAGGAAATGTAATGTCGCTTTGTATTGAAAAAAGAGGCCTGATCACCAATCAGACCTATTTGACTACAGAACGCGTTGAGCTGAATTTTGATATGCCCTTGGCAGAGATTGTTTTTGATTTTTACGACCGATTAAAAACCGTGTCAAAAGGCTATGCTTCTTTTGACTATACGCCAATTGGAATGCGGACTTCCAAATTGGTCAGGGTCGATATTTTGCTGAATGCCCAACCTGTTGATGCACTTTCTGCTTTAATACATGCAGATAATGCAGCTGATATAGGTAAGAAAATGTGTGGGAAATTAAGGGAACTTATTCCGCGACAACAATTTGACATTCCTATACAAGCAGCTATCGGATCCAAGATAATTTCAAGGGAAACGATTAAGGCCCTTCGTAAGGATGTTACCGCCAAATGTTATGGGGGTGATATTTCCCGTAAGCGTAAACTGCTTGAAAAACAGAAAAAGGGTAAAAAACGGATGCGCCAAGTGGGTAATGTAGAAATACCCCAGCAAGCCTTTATGGCAGTCTTGAAGTTAAATGACTAAACTTCCCAAAGAATTAATTTTCGGCACAAAGCTTTTCAATAAACTGTTTTGGGGTTAACGATACGCCTAAAAGATCCTCTTCGGTCACTATTTGGGTCACTGTTTGGGGCCCTTCCCCTTTTGATAAAGTATAGGTGCCATCGCCATTATCACAAATTTCATAAGCAATGTTGGTACCGGTGCAAGAATTACATGTATTTTTTTTCTCATCATCTTTAGAGCATCCAATACAGATAGAAACGCATATCAAGGCAGATAAGAGAATTGACTTTTTCATAGACTTCTTTTTATAGGTACAATATACAACAATAGAATTTTTGGCATTTGACGCTTTTATTTTAAAGTTATGCCTTGAATTGCGCAAGTCATATGGTGTTAATATTATTCATTCACGACATGCATATCCGTTATCCCAGTATCAAAAGCCTTACCAAGATACACAAGCTTATATCCTTTTTTTATGTCCGTGAACTCATTGCTAAAAGAGGATATAATCCTCAATTCACCGTCGGGGGTTTTTAAGAAAATAGGGATGATGTCCTCATCGGCCTTGGTAAGCTCAATGAGGCCTTTATATTGTTCCTGGCTGTTAAGCGCTATCTCATGAATAGCAGGAAATTTTCTCGCCGCCTCCGTTAATTTTACAAAATCATCGGTATGTGAAAACAAGCCCTCTTTGGGATTATTGTCAGGATCGTTCATTTCGTCTGTATCTACCAAACGAAAGGCTCCGTTCTCCCCGAACTGTTTTTTAAATTTGTTGATAGCGTATTTGTTGATATCAGAGTTTCCCGTAAGGGCCATTAAATATCCCACATCGTTCAGTTCAATATTATCGGTAAGCGAATCGGAGTAGATATTGGTAGTAAATGCTTCCAAGCCTAATTTTTTTGCCTTATTGATATTGGTTTCATTGTTATCAATAAGAACTACATGTCTGTCGTTCTTATATAAATAATGCGCAATTAATCGAGATACCTTTGACGCCCCAATAATCACTATACCTTCTGATTTTGTAAGGAACACGCCCACTACCTTCGCGAATATCCTAGCGGTAGTGGCATTGAGCAGTACAGTGCCGAGAACAATCATAAATACCAAGGGCGTTATGTACTCTGCGCCAACTACACCCTTTGATATTAGTTTTGATCCAAAAAGTGAGGCAATACCAGCGGCCACAATACCTCTGGGGCCAACCCAACTTATAAAAAGCTTTTCGTTGAGCTTCAATTTCGAATTCCTTGCACTCAGAAAAACGCCAAGGGGGCGTATTAAAAAAACGACAATGGCAAAAAGGACACCTGTTTTCCAATTGTAAATCAACTCTAAATCAGAAACATTAATATTGGCGGCCAATAAAATAAAAAGAATGGAAATCAACAGAACACTTAGCGATTCCTTAAAATATAAAAGTTCCTTTATATTGGGCAAATCCATATTGCCCATAACCATGCCCATAACCACAACCGCCAAAAGACCTGATTCATGGGCAAAAATATCAGATTCCACAAAAACCAATAAGACTACCGACAAAGACACTACGTTGAGTAAATAATGTGGTATTAATCTTTTCTTTATTGCGAACGCAAGGCCGTGTGCGAAAGTGAAACCAAAAGTAAAGCCAAAAAGCAAGATCTTTCCAAAATCGATTAAGGCGGTCGCTGTATACGCTTGGCCTTCCCCGACACTGATGAACTCAAATATGAGGACCGCCACCAAAGCCCCAATGGGATCTATTAGAATGCCTTCCCATTTTAATACGGCAGAAACATCTTTATTCAATGGGATATTTCTTAGAATTGGAGTGATGACCGTAGGCCCGGTAACAATAATCAAAGCGGAGAACAAAAATGAAACCTGCCAACTCAAACCAAAAATAAAGTGCGCCGCCAACCCAGCACCAAAAAAAGTAACCATTGAACCAACTGTTATCAATTTGGTGATTACCGGCCCCACATTTTTGATTTCGGACCGCTTTAGTGTTAACCCCCCCTCGAATAGAATAATACTAATCGCAAGGGAAACAAAAGAGTAAAGACCTTCTCCTGGGAAGAGGCCTTTCTTGCCATTCCAAATAGGCTCTATAATTTTGCCCCCATCTTCGGTAAATAGAGTCGCGATTGGTCCTACAAGTAACCCAATCAAAATAAGCGGTAAAATAGCAGGCAATTTAAAACGCCAAGCCACCCATTGCGCAATTATTCCTAGTATGACGATTCCGGCTAATTCCAGCATTACCTAAATTTTAATGAAAAATACCCTTTTATTATATATTCTACAATTTGTAAGGCCAGCATTTTGCTTAATTAATATTGTATTATCTTGGACGATCAATCAATCGCATGCAAAACAATGTACATCCTTTTAAAACCATATTATTTGGCTTTGCATTTTCACCCTCACTGAGCGTGAATGTATTCGAGACTACACGTATTGCCCATTTTTTCAATGCCAAATTGATATTACTGCATGTAGGTGAAAAAACCGATGCGAAATCGGCACAAATCAACGAAATTCTCAATGCTATTGAAAACAAGGATTTAGCCATAGATATTCAGTGGAAAAAAGGGAAGCCTTATGATGTAATTTTGGACGCCTGTGAATCTATGCGTATTGATTTGTTGATTCTTGGAGCATTACAGCATGAAAATATGTTCCAGTTTTATGTGGGGTCAATTGCCCGTAAACTTACACGAAAGGTATGCTGTTCCGTATTGCTCTTGATACGACCATCTGCAGTGCGTGTACCCTGTAAAAATGTTGTGGTAAACGGTTTGGACTCCCCTGACACACCATTGGCGATAAAAGATGCCTTTTATGTGGCCAATGCCTTAGGAGCGCAACAATTGACCATTGTTGAAGAGATTTTACAAAAAGAAATACATGTTACGGTAGAAGATGACCGATCCCTGAAAAAGGCAAATCTGGTAAAAGAACGCCTAAAACATCGTGAGGAATCACGAGTGCGTAAACTAGTTGCCGAGCTACCAAACGTATTGACTGGCAACCTAAAAATAAAAATGCAAAGTATTTTCGGGCGAAGAGGATATTCAATAGGTCATTATGCCGAAGTTGTAAGGGCCGATCTTCTGATTATGAACGCACCAACCAAAACAGGGTTAATGGACCGGATTTTTCCACATGATTTAGAGCATATATTATCTGATCTACCAACCGACCTTTTGATAATAAGAAGATAAACATTGTCAGCAAAAACCAATCATACAGCGACCTTTATGAAAGCGCTACCGAAGAATATTTTCTCCGGTTTTGTCGTGTCCCTTATTGCCCTCCCGCTAGGATTGGGATTGGCCTTGGCGAGTGAGGCCCCTCCAATTTCGGGAATTATCGCCGCCGTGGTAGGTGGCGTCGTAGCTTCTTTATTAGGTGGGTCCAATGTTACCATTACTGGTCCAGGAAATGGGCTGGTCATTGTACTTCTAGGGGCGATTACGACTTTAGGACAGGGCGATATGTACCAGGGTTATTTATTTACATTGGCAGCAATAGTCGTATCTGGGATTATGATGATCCTTTTAGGGTTCTTGAAAATGGGCCGTTTGGCCGATTTTTTCCCGGCTTCCGCCATTGAGGGTATGTTGGCGGCAATTGGCCTTGGAATATTGGCCAAACAGTTTCATATCATGATTGGCCATAACAATGAAAGTGGCAGTATAATTAGTTTGCTCGCTAGAATCCCTGGCGGCATTTTAGATCTTTTCCAAGAATTTGAAATCCCATCCGCTGTGGCCGCAGGTATTGGTATTATTAGCCTTTTGATTATGGTCTTTTATTCCAAGATCAGAAATGAATACTTTCATTTGGTCCCAGCGCCCATGTGGATCCTTATTTTGACCGTGGGCCTGAGCTATATTCTGGCGGCATTGAACATTCCCTATCCTTTGGATGAATCTTTTTTGATCAATATCCCCGATGATGCGATTACCAATCTGGCATTTCCGGATTTTTCAAAAGCCATGAAAGGCGATTTTATAGTCGCCGTAGTGGCCATTACATTAATTGCAAGTATTGAAACGCTCTTAAGTATAAAGGCCATAGATAAATTAGATACCCAAAGTCGACGTTCTAATGTAAATAAAGACCTGAAAGCGCTTGGTCTGGCAACAACCCTAAGTGGGTTTCTTGGAGGTCTTAATGTAGTCACCGTAATAGCTAGGAGTTCGGTCAACGTGAACAACGGAGCCACAAACAGGTCTGCCAATTTTTTCCATGCCTTGTTTTTAGTGGTGTTTGTACTGCTTTTTCAGGATCAACTACGTAAAATCCCGCTCGCCGCCTTGGCAGCCATTTTAGTCTATACTGGCTATAAACTGGCCACCCCGAGGACCATCACCAAAATCGCCAAGATAGGAAAGGAGCAGACCATAATATTCCTGGTGACTTTAATAACCACCCTATTTACAAACCTGATTACGGGAATAAGTGCAGGTATCGTGGTTACCTTCATAATTCACGCCATAATCAATAAGAATATTGGTTTTTTTCTCAGTCATATGACCAAACCCAATGTTCTTTTATTCAAGGAAAAAGATGGGGGCAACTTCTATGTAAGTGTCAAATACTTTTGCACCTTCATTAATTTTTACAGACTTAAAGGTAAATTGGATGTAGTTCCGGAACATGAAGATGTAATACTTGACTTTTCACTATGTAATTTTGTGGATGATACTGTAATGGAGGGATTGGATAATTATACGGAAACATTTACTAAAAAAGGGGGTAGTATTGAGATTATAGGTTTGGATAAGCACGAAACCGACTCGCATCACCCATTTGCCATTCGTAAAATTCTACCATTGGACAAATTAAAACCAATAGAACGTTATTTCACCAAAAGACAATCGCTTTTAGAGGCCACAGCCAATGACTTTAAATTAGCTTATGACGCCAAGAAAAATACAGCTACTGGTTTTTTAAACAATTTTGTGTTTTTTAGGACTAGGGAAATCCCGTATATGTACAATACGCTTTCTGAAGCAGACCAAAGGTACATGCTATTTGACGTTGAATTTACTGAAGGCGCTTTCATTGCAAGGGAAGTTGTTAAAACAACGATCATGCACATAAATTTAGACCGTGATATCCCGGTTTTTACGTTGGACAAAGAAGGCTTGCTGGATTTTAAATATGGCCCTGCTGGATTTAAGGATATAACCATTGAACAGCATCCTGATTTTAACAAACGCTTTTTTCTAAGTGGTGAAAATACAGCTGCTATACAGTCCTTGTTCACAGATGAATTGATCCTCTTTTTGGAAAGCCACCCGTATTACCATATAGAATCCAACGGCTCATCTTTGCTCATTCTAAAAAAAGAAAGGCTATTGAGCGTGCAGGAAATCAAAGCTTTACTATATTTTGGGCAACAATTGTATGGGTTGGTGCAAAAAGGCCAAAAACAGTTATAATTTGTTAAAAACAATTAATTAACAACAACGCATGGGAAATATCCCCTAGGCTTTTCTTAATTTGCAGCCTCTTTATTTAATCTGAATGACCTTATACCCTATCGAGACCGGTAATTTTAAATTAGACGGAGGCGCCATGTTCGGTGTGGTTCCTAAGTCTATATGGAATAGCACCAACCCAGCAGACAGCAAAAATATGATCGATATGGCCGCCCGCAGCCTACTGATTGAAGATGGTGACCGATTGATTTTGATTGATACCGGTATGGGTAATAAACAATCAGATAAGTTCTTTGGTTATTATTACCAATGGGGTGATCATACGTTGGATAAATCGCTGCAGAAATTTGGTTTTCATCGCGATGATATTACCGATGTGTTTATGACCCATCTTCATTTTGACCACTGCGGTGGAAGCATTCAATGGAATAAAGACCGTACAGGCTATGAGCCAGCATTTAAGAACGCCCATTTTTGGACCAACGAAGATCATTGGCAATGGGCAACTAACCCCAATATGCGTGAAAAAGCTTCTTTCTTGCATGAAAACCTTCTTCCTATGCAAGAAAGTGGACAATTGAAGTTCATTAAAAAAGATGAAGGCGCTTATTTAAAAAAATCGGAATTAGGTTTTGGTATTCTTTTTGTAGATGGTCATACAGACAAGCAAATGCTACCGCATATTAATTACAAAGGAAAGACCTTGGTTTTTACTGCGGATTTAGTGCCAACCGCTGGGCATATTCCCGTACCATACGTGATGGGATATGATACGCGCCCTTTACTGAGTATGGAAGAAAAACAATTGTTTATGAATGATGCCGTCGCAAATGACTATTTTCTTTTTTTGGAGCATGACGCCCATAACGAAATTTGTACCCTTAAAAATACTAAAAAGGGAGTTCGATTAAACGAAATCCATACGTTTGATGAAATCTTCAATTAAGCCATATTCGGGGAATTTCGTAAATTTACGCCCCAATAATGATACACTTCCTTCAAACAAAAAACCCCGTATAATCATAAAACACACTAACTAAATATTTTATAAATGACATGTAATTTTTACAAGCCCATCTTAGGGTTCACAGCAGGTATCCTTTTAATGGGTTGCGGCGCTACCACATTAGTTTCGACTCCGATTGAAAAAATAGATACCATGCCGCTGAAGGTAGCCGATTTGACTGAAAATCAAAAAAAATCGTGGGGCCATGCGGACCTGGCTACAGATACCATTCCGGGAATGAGTGTAGACAAGGCGTATCGCGATATTATCGGCACCAGAAAAGGAACCACGGTCATAGTTGCAGTATTGGATTCGGGAATAGATCTAAAACACGAAGATCTAGACGGGGTACTCTGGACCAATAGGAAGGAAAAACCAGGTAACGGCAAGGACGATGACAAAAACGGTTACATTGACGATATTCATGGCTATAATTTCCTAGGGGAGTCATATAATGAGCAATTGGAGTATGCCAGAATATTAAGACTCAAGTTGGGTGATGCCAGTTTACAGGCGAAGGCAAAGGCTAAATTAGACAAGGAATACCAGCAGGCCCTTGGTAACAAACAACAATACGAACAAATACTACAGGCTGTTAAAAGCGCTGACGCTGCCGTAAAGCAACATTTGGGTAAAACAGCTTATACCAAAAAAGATCTTTTGGGTATAAAACCAGAAAATGAAGCAATGCAAAGGCATGTTGCCGTGCTGACCCAGATGTACACATTTGCCGATAGTATTCCTGAAGTATTGGAAGAATTGGAGGATGGCATCAAGCACTTTACCGAGCAACTGAATTATAACCTAAAAGTAGATTTTGATGGAAGGAAGGTTGTTGGTGATAATCCGTATGATTTAATGGATTCGAACTATGGCAACGGAAACCCTCAAAACCGGATTGAAGATGAGAGTCATGGCACTCACGTAGCGGGTATTATAGCCGCTGAACGAAATAATGGAAAAGGAGCCAATGGTGTGGCCAATAATGTTGCCATAATGAGTATACGAGCAGTTCCCAATGGGGACGAATACGATAAGGATATCGCGTTAGGCATTAGGTATGCAGTTGACAATGGGGCTAAAATCATTAACGCCAGCTTTGGAAAGTCATTTTCGCCCAATGCCGAATGGGTATACGAGGCGATTAAATATGCGGCTTCCAAAGATGTCTTGATTGTGCATGCCGCTGGTAATGAAGGGGCTAATTTAGATGACCCAAAGAATCCAAATTTTCCCAACGATCAAGTGAACAACGGTCCGGAAATTGCAGATAATGTTATAACAGTTGGTGCTTTAGATCCTAAATATGGTTCAGAAATGGTGGCCTCCTATTCAAATTATGGAGCTATAAATGTTGACGTTTTTGCCCCTGGAACGGATATTTACTCAACAATACCGAATAACAAATATGAATTCATGCCAGGAACTTCAATGGCTTCCCCTGCAGTTGCAGGTGTGGCAGCCCTGATACGGTCCCAATATCCAAGCCTTAGCGCTTCACAGGTAAAGAAAATAATTCTTGAATCCGGGCTTAGTACCAAAGCGACGGTTATTCTTGGTGGGGATGCATCAAAAAACAAAACCTTGGACAAGATCAGCACCTCAGGTAAAATTGTAAATGCCTATAACGCAATGATTATGGCAAGAACAATGGCGACTGGAAAATAAA
>CBDUKE010000106.1:0-9665 GCA_965367725.1 uncultured Maribacter sp.
AGTGTATAGCTGTGGGATTGCGAAATTTTATAAGTAATTGCTTAGTTAAGGATAAGCCCATTTACAAACAGTCAACTATGTATTGAATGATGACGGTAGGATGATTTATTTGTGATCCTAAAAAGATTACCTTTGGTTTTCCAGATAAAGCTCCTCCCGAAGCGTCGGGATTGAAAACCACAAAAGGAAACTCTTCGCTTCATTTCAAAAAATAAGCGAGCTCCTTTTTGAAACTCGCTTGCATTTCCACTTTTTTGTGGTTTATTCGTGATCCTGACAAGATTCGAACTTGTAACCTTCTGATTCGTAGTCAGATGCGCTATCCAGTTGCGCCACAGGACCAATGTGATTTGTTGTATTTTTATTGTTGCCCTTCTGAGCCGTAATCAGATGCGTTAATCTCCCGAAGTATCGGGAGCGCCACTGAGGCCTTTTATAGGGCTGCAAATATATTTCTTTTTAACTTTACGACAAAATAACCAGAACCTATTTAAATGAATTTAAAAACCTTTATCAGGGATATTCCCGATTTTCCGTCAAAAGGTGTGGTGTTCCGTGATATCACGCCACTTTTGAATGACCCAGATGCCCTTAAATATACAGAAAATGCCTTATTACAGCTTTTAGGAAATACCAATGTGGATAAGGTTGTGGGTATGGAGAGTAGGGGATTCTTTTTTGCCCCAATACTGGCCGTTCGATTAAATGCGGGCTTTGTACCAGTTCGCAAACCTGGGAAACTACCAGGGAAAACAATTAGGCAGGATTATGACTTGGAATATGGCACAGATGCCTTAGAGATGCATGCTGATGCCATTGTAAAAGGGGATAGGGTTTTGGTTCATGATGATGTTTTGGCCACTGGGGGTACAGCAAATGCTACTTGTAGACTTATTGAAAAAATGGGAGGGGAAATAGTGCAATGCAATTTTCTTTTAGAACTCGACTTTCTAAAGGGCAGGGATAAATTGTTGGACTATAATGTGAAGTCTTTATTGCATTACTAGCCCAAAGCCTTAGTGGTTACAAAATAGCGCCATCCAATAATCGCCAATTGAAACTTGGATGCCTTCGCTAAATCCAATCTTTGCCTTGTGAAAGAAGGTAGCAATGTCTTATTGATTCGTGCAATAAGTTTGAAGATCGATTGTTTCACAGATTTTTGATTTTTTCAAATGTATAAAAAAACCCTGACGAACACCGCCAAGGTTTTGCAAATGATCTAGATCCTGCTAATTGAATTTTATAACTATCATTTTCTTGGTAAGCTAATTAGAATGATTAATAGCTTATTATTGGTTTTTAGTGGTAATTTCAACAACGCCATTTTTTCCTTTCTTGCCATACTTTTCTTTTGCCTTTTCCCCCTTATAGACGTTGATAGTTGCAATTTCTGATGGATCTAATTTCTTCATATCCTTTTCTTTAGACGCTTTACCGTCAATTATGAACATTGGTTTTTCATCGCCATCACCTTTAATGAAAAATAGTTCTTTTACTTCTTCGTCAGCATTTATATCAATATCCATGTCATCATCATCATCAGACATTTTCATGATAATCATATGCTCTTCTTTGTCGCCGTGGGATTTTTTTATTTTGATATGCTTTTCATGATTGCCATCTTCTTCTTTCATGGTATTGTACTCTTCTCTGGTCACTTCTTTACCATTTACCTTTATTGTTTCTTTGCCATTTTTATCTATTATTTCAATGGTCTTGTTTTCATCGGTATCACCACTAATTAAAAACATTTCTTTTCCTTCTTCAACGGCTATTATATCTTCCTCCTCATCAGACATTTTCATGATGAATACATTCTTTTCTTTATCGCCCTGGGATTTTTTTATTTTGATATGCTTTTCATGAATTCCATCTTCTTTCTTCATGGCATTGAACTCTTTTCTAGTGACTTTTTTACCATTTACCTTGATGGTTTCTTTGCCATTTTTATCAATTATTTCAACGGTCCTGTGTTCATCACCATCACTATCAGCATGAACCCAAATCATTTTATCTGAATCTTCATGAACGCCTATTTGCACATCCTTATCTTCATGAATTTCCATTAACCCTACATTTCCCACTGAAATTGAATTGGTCTCGTCATCATAAATAATATGAATTGGGTCAATGGGGTCGTCACCGTTATTGAAATTGGAAGAACTTCTCATTTTTTTGCCATTGTCTCCTTTCGTAGAAAAGTCTATGGATATGTCGGTAATTTCGTTTTTTGGGTTATGTACTACGGTATATGAAAAGTCAACTCCTTTTTTGGCAAGGTCCTTCTTGATTTCGTTTAATTCCTTGTCAGTGGTATTCTTATCTATTGTAATTTCAATCACCTTTGATGTTTGTTCGTAATTTGAGAACGCATTGTATTCTGAAGGTATAGAAATATAAACATCCTTGGTATTGAAACTGACCAGAAAAATGGCTAAGGCCGGTAAGATCAATGCGATCTTTAAAATGTTTCTTTTCTTTGATTTTGATTTGTTTAGCATAACTATTCGCTTTTTGACCTGCCCGTACTGTGCATTGAACGAAAATATGCTACCAAATACGTTCAGGCGGGTTAATGAATTATAAAAATTATTGACAATGGGAGTGCAAAATTGATTCCCTGATACCTTAAGTAAGGTGTATTGATATTTTTTAATTGAAGGCACTTGTTTAGTAGCGCTTTCATCGGCTAAAAATTCTAGGTTCTGCTTAATATTCGATTGATATAGCCAGCTAAAAGGATTCATCCAAGTGCATATTGTAATCAAGTGTGAGAGCAGTACATCAAAAGAATGCCATTGCGAACTGTGTGCCTTTTCGTGTTTGATAATGGCTGATAATTCACTTTCAGAATACAATGAAGGATTGTAGAAAATATGATTGAAGAAAGAAAATGGAGCAATGTTCTTATTGGTTTCCACGTGATAAAACTTACCTTGTTTAGCTACCTTATTAATTTTTATGAGTTTAAGTAATGCTATGATCTGAACAATAAATTTCGTTGTAAAAAATAACAGACCTGTAAGGTATATCCCAAAAAACAAAGCAACCCATTTAAAACGCTGATCCACAATGGTCGCCTCTACCGCAATGGTTTCATCGGTAACTAAATTTAACGGGCTTGCCGCGATTTCAACATAATTCGTGATGCTTACAAATGGGAGGAGTAGGGCTGCTAACAGGCCTGCCATCAAGAAATGCCGATTTACGGAGTAAAAGGTTTCACTTTTTAAAAATACCTGATAGGCTAAATAAAAAATAGCAAGAATACCCGATGCTTTTAAAAGATAGATGAATAGTGTTTCCATTATTTCTTCTTTTCAATAAGATTGATGATTTCCTTTAATTCGTCCACCGATATTTTTTCTTCCTTGGCAAAAAATGAGACCATGCTTTTGTAGGAGTTGTCATAATACGCTGCAAGAGTAGAATTAATATATTTTTTGCGATAGACCTCTTTCGCAATAAGTGGATAATAACGATGGGTATTTCCAAATGCCTCATGTCCAACATAGTTCTTTTCCTCCAAATTTCTTATGATGGTCGACATGGTGTTGTAATGAGGCTTAGCACCTTTCATTTTAGCTAGAATATCCTTTACAAAGGCTTTTTCCAAATCCCATAGAATTTTCATTACCTCTTCTTCTTTGTTCGTGAGTTTTTGCATAAGAAATTTTATTTGTTTAATTCATCAAGAGCGTTTTTGGCCGATGCCAAGTTGGGTTGAAGTTCTAAGGCCTTATTATAGGCGTTAATCGCATCCAATAAATTTCCATTTGCCTTTAAGGCCTCCCCATAGCTATCCCAACAATTGGCGATATCAGGGAAAAGTTGGGTGTTTAACTTTAATATTTCCATTGCCTTGACCTTGTCATCTGCACCATAAAGATAGGCGTATCCCAAATCATTTAAAATAAGATCTTTAGGATCTGTTGGATGGAAGTTGACCGTTAGTTTTTCAAAATTCTCTTTAATATATAAAAGGCCATGCTCCTCATAATTCTTTCTGATATTTTGAATTGCGGGTAATTGAGGTTTTGGAGGTATATCATTTCGATACAAGGTTAATATATCCATCCCTATTCTTTCAGCTACGGGTTCATCCATATTTGCGAAAACAACGATTGTTAAATCATCACTTAAAACTTGAAACATAGCTGTATTGAAACCTTCGAAACCACCAGCAGCAACGGTAGCCTTACCTTCGTCTAGCTTGCTGAGATATTGAAAAAATGAATGTTCTTTTTTGGCTGCTTTGGATAGTAGAAGTTCGTCGTAATAATAGGATCGATAAAATTTCATGACATCAAGGGTGGTTGATAGAAAACCGCCATCTGGATTTGGAATGTCTTGTATCGCCGAATTCTCTTCCAATATACCCAATGGTGTTTTGTAATAACCTTTTGCAATACGGTCATCTAACCCGGAAAAATCATTAAGAAATGTGTCATGCAGTTTTAAGGGATCCACAATTCGCATTAGGACATTGTCAAAATATGATTTACCCGATACTTTTTCGATTATCGCTCCTAAAATAACATACCCTAAATTCGAGTATTGTTCTTCTGTACCAGGTTCAAAATCAAGCGAAACGGATTTTGCACGCTCCACGATGGCATGTAAGGATTGTTCACTTGCTTTGAGATTAAAATAGTCTGGGGAGTGGTAATCACCGAAACCTGAGCTATGCTCAAGTAGATGATTCAGGGTAATACTTTCTGCTTTCGAATCTGAAAAACCGCTTATATAGGAGGTTAATTTGTCCGTTAAACTCAATTTACCTTCTGCCGCCAATTGATGGATGACAATCGAAGTGAACGTTTTGTTCATTGAACCAATATCGAACAAAGTATTTAGTTCATTTTTTATACCTTTTTGCCGATCTGCAAGACCAAAAGCCTTATGATAGAGGACCTCTCCTTTTTGTGCTACAAGAACTACCCCTGAAAATATATCCAAATCAATATACGATTGAATTAAACCATCAGCCTTGTTGATAAATTGGATCTGATTGTTATGGTCTAGTGCTTCATTTTTCTGTTTATTACCGCATTGTGCGAAAAACAGACATAGTACTGTAATCATAGCAATACGCATTTTTTGCTTTGCTTTGTCTATGCAGTGAATTGTGTTTGTGAAAGTATCCATGGTGAAATATCATTAGTTCAATCAAAAATAAACTATTAATTTAGTTATAAAACTAAATTAATAGTTATTTAACTAAAAAATTAGTTAGTGATTTGTTTCAATTGTATCCCTTTACCTCAGAAAACAAAAATCTTGGTTTATATTTGTTAAAAGCAAATAGATGCAGCATATTCTTTTTATAATCCTTGGCCTTACTTTTTTAATTGCCGGGGGTAATTGGCTCTTGAAATCTGCAGTAGCGCTATCCCTTCGATTAAATATTCCCAAGATTGTTATCGGTATGACCATTGTGTCTTTTGCCACTTCGGCACCAGAACTTATAGTTAGTATCAATGCAGCGTTGGATGGTTTCCCAGACTTGGCGCTTGGTAATGTTGTGGGATCGAATATTGCCAATTTGGGATTGGTATTGGCAATAATATTGTTATTGGGTAGTATAGATGTGCGTAGAAGCTTTTATACTACAGATTGGCCTATGATGATGTTGGCAACCTTGGTATTTTTCGGTTTTATTTTTTTTGATGGAAAATTGGTTCGGTACGAAGGTATTATTATGGTTGTTTTACTATTTCTTTTTCTTATCTATTTATTGAAATTCCAAAAAACAGCAGTTGTTGAAGAAGCCCATGAAGATGATATTCCGCTGCCACTGTATAAAGCCGTACTATTTTTGGGATTAGGTGGTGGTGCGCTTTGGGGCGGTTCAGAACTTCTTGTTAGCGGCGCTGTGGGAATGGCAAATAGTTATGGAGTTAGTGAGCGGGTTATTGGAATTACCGTGGTTTCTGTTGGCACCAGTATTCCGGAATTGGCAGCTTCCATAATCGCAATAATAAAGAAAGAGAAGGCTATTTCTTTGGGTAATTTACTAGGGTCAAACATATTCAATCTCATGGCTGTTATGGGAATAACCTCAATCATAACGCCAATTACTGTGATGGACCAAGGGTTGTTGAGCAATGATATTTTTTGGATGTTGGGTATTTCATTCTTGATCTTCCCTTTGGTGTTCTTTCCAAAAGGACTTCGATTGGGATGGCGGGATGGCACTATATTGCTAATAGTTTATGCAGCCTTTATCTATTTCACGATTTTCTGAAAACAATATTGAATGTTACATGCCATTTATCTTAGGAGTGTATTATTTTTTTGGCTTCTTATGCCACTCGTTGTTTTTTCCCAGCAAGGTTTTATAACAGGTCAGTTATTGGATAATGAGGATGGAGCGCCAATAGTTTTCGCTACGATTAGGGTAAAGAACAAAAATGTAGGTGTTATTTCAAATTTGGATGGTAGTTTCAGAATCCCCAATAAATTCAAGAATTTAGGAAGTGTACTTGAGGTTTCTTCTTTGGGCTATATTTCAAAAGACATCTTGCTTTATGAACTATCAACAAATAAAACCAACCTAATAAAACTATTCCCCGCCATTGAGGTATTGGACGAAGTGATTGTAGTAGGGGTGATGAAACGGCCAAAGCGCAGTAAGACCTACAAAAAGATGTCGGCGGTAGATATAGTAGGGAAGGCCATTGCGAATATACCGTTGAATTATCCTTCATCTCCCTTTACGTCAGTAGGATATTATCGTGACTTTCAAATGAACCACAAAAAATATTTTAACCTTAATGAAGCATTATTTGAGGTAAGAGATCAAGGTTTTGGAGCCTTGGATTTTGAGACTACTAAAGTCAGGATCTTCGAGTATAAAAGAAACCAAGATTTCCCGACGGATTCAATTGCACAAAAGCCTTATGACTATATAAATAGGAATAAAACGATGTCTGGAGCCTATTTGAATGACTATGGAGGTAATGAATTTACGATTTTACGTATTCATGATGCCATAAGAAATAATGCAATAAATGCCTATGATTATGTAAATGTGTTTAGAACAGATTTTCTGAAGAATCATCTCTTAAAAAAAGAGGCCGACGTAATACTCAATAATAAAAAGCTCTTCAAAATTTCTTTCCTAAGGAACATAGGTCTATTTGAAGTAAAAGGAAATTTGTTCATCTCACAAGAAAACTTTGCCATTTATAAAATGGAGTATACCATAAATAGTAGCTATAGGGAAAAATTAAGACATAGTCGACGGTATGATAAAAATAAATCCCAGGAATTACTGTTTTCCGTAGTGGTTGGTTACGCTCCCGTAGATGGGTTTATGTATCCAAATTATCATTCCATGAAAAACAATTTTAGAGTTAATGACCCACCAAAGTTCAAAGTGGATCTGGTACAATATAGTTTGGCCAAAAAAAACTTTTTAATTTCCTTTAACAATAGCGCAAATGAAAAAGATGCCTTAAAAAAAGCTAATTATAAAGCAAAGTTCAAAGGCAAGAAAGTAAATATCGATAAAATCGTACATATTGATGATCAAGTGATTTTGTACCCTGATCCAAAAATTGCAAAATCGATGTTCCTGGAAATTTCCCAAGCTGAAACAAATAATAAACAGGAGTCTACTATTTTTAATATCAAAATAGAGGACATTAGGGATTTAAAAGGTAATTATATTAACGAGCCCTCGTATAGGGAGGTAAAGCAGTACCGGGAATTTTTTGTTCAGCGTACTGTGACCAAGCCTGGAGCTGCTTTAAATGACAGCTTATATATGAATAAGAAGGCGCCCATTTTTAAGAAGCAACCTATTGCCAGACCGGAAAATACAGCTGATTATTGGATGAATACCCCATTACCGAATATAGATGAATAAAAAAGCCTTGACGATTTTGTCAAGGCTTTTTAACTATTTAAACAATCAGTTATTTCGCTAAGGCTTCAATATTTGCAGACTTAACAGTCTTGATGATTCTACCAGCAATTTTGTATGGATCGCCATTAGATGCTGGTCTTCTGTCTTCCAACCATCCTTTCCATCCTTTTTCTACGGTAATAATAGGAATTCTAATAGAGGCTCCTCTATCTGAAACTCCGTAAGAGAAATCAGATACGTGAGCGGTTTCATGCAATCCTGTTAAACGTTCATCATTAAATTCACCATATACATCCATGTGTTCATCAGTAACGGGTCTAAAGGCTTCACATATTTGTTCGTAGATTTTTTGGGAACCGCATGTTCTTAAAGTAGTATTCGAGAAGTTGGCGTGCATTCCAGATCCATTCCAATCCCCTTTTACTGGTTTAGGATGGTATTCAATATAATAACCATGCTTCTCAGTCAATCTGTCTAATAAGTAACGGGCGATCCAAATTTCATCCCCTGCTTTTTTGGCTCCTTTGGCAAATAATTGGAATTCCCATTGACCTGGGGCAACTTCTTGGTTGATACCTTCAAAATTTAACCCTGCTTCAATACATAAATCCGCATGCTCTTCTACAAGATCTCTACCCCAAGTATATCTACCACCTACAGAGCAATAGTATTTACCTTGTGGCCCAGGAAATCCACCTCGCGGAAATCCTAATGGTAAATCAGTTTTTGTATCCATTAAGAAATATTCCTGTTCAAAACCAAACCAGAAGTCAGCATCATCATCATCAATTTTAGCTCTTGCATTGGAGGGATGTGGTGTTCCATCAGCACTAAGTACTTCCGCCATTATCAAAAACCCATTTTTTCTAACTGGATCCGGGAAAATAGCAACAGGTTTTAATAAACAATCAGAAGAACCTCCTGATGCTTGTTCTGTAGAACTACCATCAAAAGACCAAATAGGGCAGTCTTCTAATTTTCCACTAAAGTCGTTTTCAACTTTAGTTTTGCTTCTCATGTTTTGGGTTGGTTCATGACCATCTAACCAGATGTATTCTAATTTTGATTTGCTCATAATAATTTTAATTTTAAAGACGCACAAAAATAAGTGTTTTGTCAAATATATCAATTTTTTAAGGGGGTATTTATCAACAAGTGGTTAATAATTCTCTTTACCCCTATTTTTTTTAGGGTATTTTGTTTAAAAAATATTATTAGTGGGTCTAAATTATTAAATCCGTAATAGTTACTTTTGTCTAAATAGAATAATTATTATGTCTGAATTAAGATTTAAGGCCATTACTGAAAGCCAAAAAAGAAAACGAATACTAGTAAAGGAAAAAGGAAGACGTTCCGAACAATTTGGTGCTAACGTCTTTAATGAAAATAGGATGTTGCAGTATTTGACCAAAGATGCTTTAGCAAGTGTTAAAGGGGCTATCGTTACCGGTTCAAAGATTGATCGTAAGATTTCGGATCAAGTAGCAGAGGCAATGAAAGGCTGGGCCATAAGCATGGGAGCAACCCATTACACACACTGGTTTCAGCCTTTAACAGGATCAACTGCTGAAAAGCATGATGCCTTTTTCGACCTTTTACCTGATGGTACGCCCTTGGAAAAGTTTGGAGGAGGACAATTGGTTCAACAAGAACCAGATGCATCGAGTTTCCCCCATGGAGGAATCAGAAATACCTTTGAGGCCAGGGGATATACGGCATGGGATCCATCATCACCTGCTTTTCTTTATGGGACAACGCTGTGTATACCTACCATTTTTGTTGCCTATAC
>CBDUKE010000107.1:0-9532 GCA_965367725.1 uncultured Maribacter sp.
AATTCAAATTAACTTCTGTCACTTCGAGCGGACAGTTTAATTTAAGTATATCAACCAACATTCCCTTCATATCGAGCCTTTCGACGCAGCCTGTACCGAGCGAAGCCGAGGTGCTCAAGACAGGCTATGTCGAGATATAGTTTCTTATTCAACAAACAGATAATTCAATTTCAATGTGTTGAATGCTGCGTTGAATTCCTTAAGCTCTTTATCCAATACAGCATCGAAAGCTTCTAGCTGATCGTTTATCTGACCTGTAAGTTCATTTTTGACCGCAATATCCTGTTCTGTTGGAGGGAAATCATCAATAGCTACCAAACTATTTAAATGCCCAAGCTTATTATTCAATCGAATTGGGAAATTCAAGGGATCTTGACCACTTTTATTTTTGGTCTGGTACAGTGCTTTTTCAACAGTTGCCAGACTTTCCTTCATTTTCTTGGCTTTTTCAACCAAATCCTTGGTTTGTTCATTGTCTTTATACTGTTTGGTAAAAGCATCCAATTGCTTGGTGACTTTTCTAATTTTCTCAATGGATTGATGCGCTTTTTCGATAGTCGTATTGATATCAGTAATAAAATCGAACTGTTTTTGCATATCGGCCACAGAAACCTCGGCCCTAGGATCTGGAATAATCTTGAAAGTCTCTGAAGTTGAATCCCCATTTACGTTCAAATGCACCTTATAATCACCGGGAACGGCTTTTGCACCATCCAAACTGGCCCACCAAAGAATCATCCCTTCCAATTTCTTGGCCCCTTTACCGCGGGTATCCCATACAAAAGTGTTACCCCCTTTTTTAACCTTTAGCTTTTTATCCTTATCCTTTGAAGAATTGCTATAAGTGGCCAAGGTGTCCCCAGCCATGGAGGTAAAAGTTAAGCGAACACTATCTTTCTCAGCAACGTTTTTCAGATAAAAATGGGTGATTACGCCGTTAGGGTGATTGGCTCCTGTTGTTTTAGAAGGTGTTCTTGCTACTCCCCCTTTTGTTCTATAGGAGTCTTTGGGCTTATATAAAATAGAGGAGGCACTTTTCTTGCCGGCATCCATTTGATGCAATACCGTTAGATCATCAATAATCCATACACTGCGTCCTTGGGTGGCAACTATTAAATTGTTGTCTTTTATCGTTAAATCAGTAATGGGAACAATGGGCAGGTTCATTTGAAACGGACTCCAATTGGCACCATCATTAAAGGAAATATACATTCCGGTTTCTGTTCCTGCATACAACAATCCCTTGCGTTTAGGGTCTTCCCGGACTACTCTGGTAAAATGTTCATTGTTTATACCGTTCGTTATTTTTTTCCATGTTTGCCCGTAGTCCGTGGTTTTGTATAGGTAGGGTTGAAAATCGCCTAACTTATATCTGGTAGCTGCCACATAGCAGGTGCCTTCATCGAAGGCAGAGGGTTCTATACTATTGATCATATTCCATTCGGGCATGTTTGCTGGGGTAACATTGTCCCAATTCGCACCACCATCTTTGGACACATGGATCAAACCATCATCACTACCTACCCAAAGTAATCCTTCTTTCAACGGACTCTCATTGGCTGCGAAAATGGTGCAGTAATACTCCACACTGGTATTATCCTGGGTAATTGGTCCTCCACTGGAAACCAATTTTGCCGGGTCATTTCTGGTTAGATCTCCGCTTAATAATTTCCAACTTTGACCTTCGTTCTCAGAAACATGCACGTGATTGGAAAAAGTGTATAGTTTCTTGGGATTGTGTTTGCTGAAAATAATCGGGAAATTCCACTGGAAACGGTATTTCATGCCTTCCGCACCATGACCCATAGGATTGTCTGGCCAAACATTGATGCCTCGAACCGTATTTTTGTCGTGATTCACACGTGTCAGAAAGCCATCATAACTACCCCCATACACGATATCATTATTCAAGGGATCAACGGCAATATGGGCCGATTCACCACCTGCAGTGGGCTCCCAATCATCATCATCAATAGAACGACCATCACTGCGATGTTTTATTCTTAAGGTTGAATTGTCCTGTTGTGCCACATAAATGCGATAAGGGAATGCATTATCGGTAGTAACCCTATAAAACTGTGCCGTGGGCTGGTTGTAATACGTACTCCAGGTTTCACCGCCATCATAAGATATCTGTGCTCCCCCATCGTCACCTATGATCATTCGCTTTCCATTTTCAGGGGCGATCCAAAGATCATGGTGATCCCCGTGTGGGGCATTAAAGGTGTTGAATGATTTACCTCCGTCGGTTGATTTGTGGTAGTTCACATTCAAAACATACACCACATCCTCATCTTCGGTATCTGCATAAACGCGGGTATAATACCAAGCCCTTTGCCGCAGTTTACGCTCACTATTGACCAGTGTCCATTTTTTACCCCCATCTTCCGAACGGTAAAGTCCGCCTTTTTCCTTGTTCTCTACAATGGCCCAAACACGTTCCGAATTTTTTGGGGAAACCGTTACCCCAATAATCCCCAAAGTATCTTTTGGAAAGCCTTCGTTTTTGGAAATTTCGTTCCAAGTCTCACCACTGTCGGTACTTTTCCAAAGGGCAGAACCATCCCCACCACTACTTAAACTATAGGGGGTTCTTTGCGCTCGCCAAGTGGAAGCGTACATGATACGGGGATTGTTCGGATCAAAAGTCAAATCAACCGCACCTGATTGGTCGTTTACAAACAATTTTTTCTGCCAAGATTTTCCGCCATCGGTACTTTTGTAGATACCACGGTCTTGGGTTGGTTTATAGATGTTCCCCAATACGGCCGCATAAACCGTGTTATGATCAGTGGGGTGTATTCTAATTCGAGGCACATGTCGACTGTTTTTTAGTCCGGCTGAGGTCCATGTTTTACCTGCATCCTCGGTTTTCCAGATGCCATAGCCAGAAGAGACATTCCCCCGTAGGGTTTTTTCGCCACCACCTACGTAAATGACATTGGGATCGCTTTTGGCTACCTCAACGGCACCAATGCTGCCCCCAAAATAACCGTCTGAGATATTGCTCCAAGTACGGCCACCGTCCAAGGTCTTCCAGACCCCGCCACCGGTTGCCCCAAAATAAAAGAGGTTGGGTTCACCGGGAACCCCAGTTACCGCCGCGGAGCGCCCGCCGCGAAACGGCCCTACCAAACGATACTCCAAACTGGAATACAGTTCCTCAGGATATTCGGGAGTTACCGTGGTTGATTTTTTTCTTTTTTGAGCTAAAGTTGAAGAAGGTAATAGAAAAATGGCCAGCATTAGCATGCTCGCCCAAGCGTAGAAAGTTTTCATTTTTTAAGTGTTGTAATTAGTCAACACTAAATGTAAGGAAAAAGGATAAAAAAAAACCCTTTTTTTAACCAATACAATTATCTTAAACACCTAAATTTAAAATCTATAACTCAATATAGCTCCCAACCAATGCATAAAAGAATTGCCTTTGTTATATTATTCTTATCCTATTTTCAATATCATGTATATTCTCAAAATCTAAAAACCTGTACCTATTCTGGATATATTACCCCTACCGAGTTCATTTCAACTTGCGGTCTTGAAAAAAAAGGACAGACCAATGTCGACATTGCTATAATAGACTCTCTTTTATTGGAAATTGGTCTTAAAAAAAACTTTGTCATCAAGGAATGCCAGAATATTAACAGCTCTTCGGCGGCCATGATTGATCCATTCTATGGATATATGGAACGTTATGTTACCTATCCGAAAAATCTATTGCAGAATTGGAAAAATTATAATTCGATTAATTGGATATACTTTGGTCAATTGATGCATGCAATAGGCCATCAAATATACCGACATGCCTTGATCGAGGGAATAGACAACCACAATGAGGAACTAATAGCAGACGAATTTTCAGGTTATATATTGGCCAAAATGGGAGCCTCCCATAAAGAAAGCTTGTCCAGTGCAAACTTTGCCAAATCAGAAGCACTGATCAATAATTTATTTCCTGATTTTCATTCAAGAATCGAAGCAACAACAAATGGTTGGAAGAAGTTCAATAATGGGATTTCAAGCTTGGAGTTTTTATCAGCGTTTTTACACATCAATAAAGATTTAGGCAAAGTATCATCACAACAAGACATGAGTATAGAAAATAGGCATGCTATGTATCATTCCGCAACCGATGCCTTGGAAGAAAAAGATTATGATAAAGCCCAATTCTATTATCAAGAATTATTGAGTAATGGAATTAATTTTCTTACTAAAACACACCAACAGCTCATATTCAAAAATCTTGCATTATGCCATTATTATAAGAAAGAATACAAAATGGCCTCAGACTATTTAAAAATTGCTATAAAGTTAGACCCTCTTGATACAGATTCTATGCTAAAAGAGGCGGAAATCAGACTTGACGAAGGTAACTATACGGAATGTATTGACCTTTTAAAAAGTGTGTTGCGCCTTACCCCTTCAAACCCAATATTGTATAGAAAACTAGCTGAGGTCAGTGAACTGAAAGGCGATGTCGTTTATGCTATTAAAGCCTATAGCAGAGCCTTAATTCTAGAACCAAAATTAATAAATGTGAGGATTAATCTTGCCAATGTTTATATTAATGAAGGCAACGATATGACGTTAATAATAAACACTCTTGATAAATCACAAAATCAAAGGAAGGAACTCAAAAGAATTGAGAATGTTAGACATGGCTTGTTTCAAAAAGCTCAAAATGTATTGGAAGAAGGATTAGCAATTAATCCGAATAGTAGATTGCTGGTAAACGAATTACTCATTTTATACACAGAACTAGGTGATGGGAAAAATGCTAGAAGAATGAAAAAATTACTAAAAAATTAATGCATCATATAATAGTCCCTGCTATAAAAACTCCAAACAAACTGGGCTGGGCAGTTCCAATTCGTATAGGAAATTTAAAGTGCCATCACCCACATTTCTTCTATACACCGTAATGTTGTTACTTAGACTATTTCGACTTTCTGGTGACTTCCTCAGCCATTTTAAGTGCATTATAGGCATTAACTATTTTTCCAGTCTTTGAAAGCTCTGTAAAGGGCACTAGTTCTTTTGAGCCATCAGCTTTTTTAACAATAACATTTATATCTATAGACGTCCCAGAATCCATAATTATCTTTTTTAATTCTACCGCCGTTAATTTTGGGTAATAAGATTTTAATAACGCGGCAATTCCTGACACAATAGGACTTGAATAAGAGGTTCCTCTACTTGTCTTATACGTATTTCTAGATTTTGTGGTATATATATTTTCTCCCGGGGCAAAAACATCAACATTTACTTTCCCATAATTAGAGAAAGAAGTAACAAATGTCGAATCTATTTTATGACTACTGGCTCCAACCGAAATAAAATTGCTGATAAATTCCTCGTCGTTATAAAAGTCAGTGGGGAATCTCCTTTGACCAATATCAATGTTTCTTCCGTCATTACCTGAGCCAGTTACTAATAAAACATTCTTATCTGCGGCATATCTAAGCGCATCTCTTACTAATTCCTCATACAAAGAAAAATCTTTTCCCCAACTCATATTTATGATATCTGCTCCATTATCAACGGCATAATATATTGCTTTTGAAACATCTTTGTCATGCTCATCTCCTGAGCAAACCATTATCACAGGCATTAATTTAATATTATTCGAAAACCCATCAATACCAATTTGATTGTTTCTTGTTGCTGCCAAAATACCACTCACACCTATAGAATGTTCAAAAGGAACCTCCCCATCAAGAATGTTATTACCATAATTATTATTCTCGAAATTACTATTCCCATCTCTTAATATCTTTCTTTCATCATCGTCAATGTTATACATTAAAAGTTCATTGTTATAATAATCTCTAGAATAGTCATAGTCCTTTTCTGTTATATCATATTCAATCAATTCTTTGAAAAAATCTACATAATCGGCCAATTTGGGTTCTACTTTTTTTAAACTATCCAAGGACTTTATTTTCATTTTCTCACCTTTAAAATAGGGTTTCATGAAATCCTTTGCCGAAATAAAATCAACATATGCCTTATCTGCTCTTTCCTTTTGTTCAAGCGCTTTGTGTTTTTGATCATTATATATTGATAGGGCCTTTTGGTATGTATCAAATAATTCATTTTGGGCAATTGTCAAATCTTCCTCGGGCATATCAGTAAAATCATTTTGGTACTTTTGCACTATTCTTGCAACCTCAACTAGCTCATATAGAATATCTTCTCCATTGTTATTCCCTAGAAAATTCCATCCATTGATATCATCTATGTATCCGTTATAATCATCGTCAATATTGTTGTTTGGTATTTCATCTATGTTTATCCAAAGTTGGCCTTTGATGTCTTCATGGCTAATATCAATTTTTGTATCCAACACGGCGACAATAACTTCTTCTCCTTTTTTGTTTTGTATAAGTTCCCGGTATGCTCGGTCTAAACTAATGCCAGGTATGGTATCTTCAATAATGTCTTTTTGCCACCAGGTTTTTAGCTCCTCTTCAGAAAGCACACTTTTCTTTTGTGCATTGACCACAAAAGGAAAAACTGTACTAACAAACAAAAACACTATACTGATTAGGAGTCTTGGATTCATTTTCTGGGATGTAAGAATTAGTTATAATAAGAATAACAAAAATAATCTTGAATGATAGGATAGCAGATAACCTAGCTACTCCAAAAACTCCAAACAAACAGGGCTTGGCAATTCCAATTCGTATAGGAAATTTAAAGTGCCATCACCCACATTTCTTCTATACACCGTAATGTTGTTACTGCGTTGATTGGCCACCAATAGAAAGTTGCCACTGGGGTCCAAACCAAAATTTCGGGGCCAATCGCCTTGAACGCTCTCCCGACCTATAACCTCCAGTTTGCCATTGGCTTGATCCACTTTAAAAATCACGATGGTATTTTCCCCACGATTGGAGCCATATAGGTATTTACCATCCTTGGACAAATGAATATCGGCACAAAAACTTTCGCCATCAAAGTCCGAAGCTAGGGTTGACAGGCTTTCCAATTCGGTATATGAATAATCTGCCTTTCGCCCTAAAACCGTGATGGTGGAATTCAATTCGTTGATCACATACAGGTATTTGCCCTCTTGCCCAAAGGTAAAATGTCGTGGGCCTGCCTTGGAAGCCATTTCCAAGGGTGGTTGTTGGTAAGGCAGCCATTTGTCATCTTTCAGCTCATATCGTAGTACCGCATCCAACCCTAAATCGGCCACAAAAAGTTCATCTTCTGTAAATTTAGCCGAATGGGCATGTGAAGTGCTAGTGGTGTCCAACACCTTGTGGTCAATAAATTGGGGATTGGGCATAAGTTCCCCTTTCCTACCTAGTTTAAAGATCGCAACGCTACCGCCTGTATAATTTGAAGCTGCCAGAAACTTTCCGTCTGTCGTTATTCCGATATGACAAGGATGTGCCCCTAGGGTTTTACCTTCATTTATTTTCTTTAGTGAATCGCCCAATATCCCAAAAGCAACCACTGCACCACTAGAACCATCGTAAGCATTGGTCTCCTCAACAGCGTACAAATACTTCTTGTTGGCTGAAATCTTCACAAAAGAAGGATTCCCCATGGGTGCGGCCAGTTTTCTATGGGTCAATTCCCCCGTATTCGCGTTAAAACTATAGCTATAGATGCCTTCGCTTCCATTATCGGTATAGGTGCCTACAAAAAGGGTATAGGTTTTCAATGCATCGGTTTTTTTACATCCGTTAATAAAAAGAAAAGCGCTTAAAAGTATAAAATAGTACTTCTTCATAGGATAAGAATATAATTGGCCTTAAAAATAGGAACTAAATTCGAGAATTGGTCCTAAGATGGCAAAGCTTGTTTGACTTCTTTCCTTAGAAAATACCCTGTTACTATGGTCGCCAATACATCGGAAATAGGAAAGGAAATCCAAACGCCCAATTCCCCTAATAAATTTGGTAAGATCAATATCAAAGGAATAAAAAAGAAACCCTGTCGCGTTAAGGTCAATAACAAAGCGGGTACTGCCTTTCCAACGGCTTGAAAATAGGCCGCACCAATCAATTGCAAGGCAATAATCGGGGTTGCAGCAAACACCCACCGCATAGCAGAGGGCGTATGTTCCAAAACAAAGGCATTGGTCGCCAATTCCAAGGCAGACAAGTCGGGTTTACTGCTTAAAAACAAGCCCGCTATTTCACCGGGGAAAATCATTAGTCCAATAAATACCAAGGTTGCCATCAAAGCGGCATATTTGATTGCTGTGTTGATGGATTCCTTGACCCGTTCATATTTGTGGGCGCCATAATTGTATCCTGCAATAGGCAAAAAGCCCTGGGTAACCCCAAAAACAGGAAATAGTGCGAACATGAGCATACGGCCAATAATGGCATAGACCGCAACCATGGCCTCACCGCCCAAATCGAACAAAATATTGTTCATCAACAGGTAAATTAAACTTACCACAGCTTGTCTTGACAAGGTGACAAAGCCCAGTGACCCTATTTCTTTAAGAATTGGGGTGCTTAATCCAAAGTGGTGCAATCGGAGTTTGAGCTCTGAATTTTTGGAAACAAAGAAATAAAATACATAAGCAAAACATAAGAAATAACTAATAGTACTGGCCCAAGCGGCGCCGGCCATTCCCCAATCAAAAACATAGATAAACAGGAAATCCATGAACAAATTACCAACTGATGGGATGATCATCGCTATCATGGCAAATTTAGGTTTCCCTTCTGCCCGAATCACGGTATTACCCATCATACAAAGGGCCAGAAAGGGCACTCCGCAAACAACAATAATGTAATAGATCTTGGCAGGGTCAAATATGGCTCCCTTACCTCCAAAAGCAGGAATCAATTCATCGACATAGGTCAATCCCAAAGCCACCATGGATAAGGTGACCAAAAGGGTCAATGAAATCTGGTTTCCAAAAGTCTTTAAGGCTTTTTCGGTATTATCTGCCCCTAAGGCGCGTGAAATGATACTGGATCCACCGATACCAATGGCCATACCCAAAGCACCTATAAAAAAGGAGACGGGCAAAACCACATTGATTGCGGCAATGGCAATGGAACCTATCCAGTTGCCTACAAAAATTGAGTCAACCAAGATATTGAGTGACATGACCAAGATACCAATGGAAGCTGGCACGGCCTGTTTTACCAACAATTTACCGATGGGTTCTGTACCTAGTTGGTCTGAGGTGACTACGGCCATAGTTAACTCTTACATTTTTAAAACAAAGTGAAGATTGAGGATACGAAAATAGGTGATTACTTTAAATAAAATCCCATTCATTTCTTTGCTTGTCGAAAGAAATCACAGATTCACGAATGCAATATGGTAAATACTCAAAGTCAATAAATTCTTACTGAAATTTCACAAAAAATCGTAATACTTTTTTCCATTGATGAAAAAAGTATCCAAAAAAATCTAGACTGATTTTTTCTTTCTTGAAATCTACTGTATTTCCACGCAGCACCGTCCAGACCGCTTTTGTAAAACAAAATGCTCTATGGACGGATTCCTTCCGCTCCCAAGTGCAAATCCCTTGATTTCTAACGAATCAAAA
>CBDUKE010000108.1:0-9280 GCA_965367725.1 uncultured Maribacter sp.
GTTGATATACTTAAATTAAACTGTCCGCTCGAAGTGACAGAAGTTAATTTGAATTTAAAGCAGGGTGAATTTTTATTTTGTTTATATAGTTAGATGTTCCGATAATTCCCTATATACGGGTTTGACCAATGATGTAGAGCGAAGATTAAAGGAATATAATTTTGGACTGAATGATAATTCCTATACATCAAAAAGGAGGCCTGTTGAACTAATTTTTCATCAGGAATTTATGCAATTTGAACAAGCTGAGTATTTTGAAAAGAAAATAAAAAAAAGGAGTAGGAAAAAGAAATTAGCCTTAGCAGGCGATGATTTTGATAAGTTGCTTTTATTGGCCGAATGTAAAAATGAAAGTCATTTTAAAAACAAACCTAAATAATACCCATTCAATCGAACTGTCAGGTCGAGCGGAGTCGGGACCCAAACTAATAATCCAAAAAAAGGGAACAACACAAATACGTACAAAACTTAAATATGAAAAAACTTATTTTATTATTCTTAGCTTTTACAACGGCAATAGGTTTATCACAAACGGCTGAAAACTATTTTAAGCCCCTTAAATATAGAAACATAGGTCCGTTTCGGGGCGGAAGGTCCGTTATGGCCACGGGTGTCGTTGGTGATCCCTTGACCTATTATATGGGTACCACTGGGGGTGGACTTTGGAAAACATCGGATGCTGGCGTTCGTTGGGAAAATATTTCGGATGGCTTTTTTGAGCTGGGCTCGGTTGGGGCTATTGCAGCTTCAGCGTCGAACCCTAATATTCTGTATTGTGGTATGGGCGAGCATGCTCCTAGAGGGGTAATGACTTCTTATGGAGACGGAGTTTATAAGTCTACCGATGCTGGTAAGACCTGGCAAAAAATGGGCCTGGAGGCAACACAACATATTGCCCGTATCGTAATTCATCCAACAAATCCTGATATTGTTTATGTAGCGGCCCAAGGGGCGCTTTATGGCCCGAATAAAGATCGGGGTATTTATAAGTCAACAGACGGGGGTAAAACCTGGAAAAACACCCTATTTGTCAATAATCTGACGGGTTGTGCTGAATTATCGATGGATGCCAATTATCCCGAAATAATGTACGCCGCAATGTGGCATCACCAGCGAAAACCGAATATAGTCATTAGTGGTGGTGAGGGTAGTGGTATGTACAAATCTACCGATGGTGGTGAAAGCTGGTTTAAAATTGAAAAAGGTTTGCCCAAAGAGAAAGGTAAAATGGCCGTATCTGTGAGTCCAGCTAATTCCAACAAAGTATATGCGGTTGTCGAAAGTGATTCTGACAAGGATAAAGGCGGACTCTTTGTGTCTAACGATGCGGGAAAAAGCTGGAGCATGGTAAGCGGGGATAATCGTTTGGTACAACGCGCCTGGTACTATACCGAGGTATTTACAGACCCAAACAATGAAAATACAGTATATGTGATGAGTGCTCCTGCCTTGCGTTCTATTGACGGCGGAAAAACCTGGGAAACTTTATCGGGTCCGCATGGTGATTATCATGATTTGTGGATCAATCCAGATAATTCCAACAATATGGTGATAGCTGACGACGGGGGTGCTGGCATCAGTTTCAATTTTGGGAAGACATGGTCTTCGCAAGACATAATGCCCACCGCCCAGTTTTATAGAATAAGTGTGGATAATTTGTTCCCATATAATATTTATGGTGGCCAGCAAGACAACACTTCTGTAAGGATTGCCAGTCTTTCTTTGGGAAGAAGTGGAATTACAGAACAGGATTGGACCTATGCTGCGGGTGGGGAGAGTGCCTTTTTGGCCTTTGACCCAGATAATCCCAGATATGTTTTAGGGGGAAGTTATTTAGGAACTATTGAGGCTTTGGATATGCATTCAAAAGCTTCAACCCAAATAATGACCGCACCCATTCAATATTTAGGCCGGGAAGCCCGCGACATGAAATATCTGTATAATTGGAATGCACCTGTCATACGTTCACAACACGAGGCAGAAACTTTTTATCATTGTGCGCAATTGGTTTTACGCACAAGGGATATGGGTGTTACTTGGGAAGAAGTATCTCCCGACTTAACGCGTAATATGGATGATAAGCAAGGAAAAGGGGGTGGGCCATATACCAATGAAGCTGTTGGTGCTGAAAATTATGGGACCATAGCTTATATGATTGAATCACCACATGAAAAAGGAGTGTATTGGACCGGTAGCGATGACGGATTGGTGCATATTACCAAAGACAATGCGGCAACTTGGCAAAATGTAACGCCAAAAGTACTTAAAGAGTGTTTGGTCAATGCCATAGAAGTATCACCGCATGACCCAGCTACTGCATATATCGCCACGACCCGGTATAAATTCAATGACCATACCCCTGCCATTTATAAGACGACGGACTACGGCAAGAGCTGGACCAATATCAGTACGGGTATTCCTTATGGAGCTTTTACAAGAGTGGTTCGGGAAGATGCCAATAGAAAGGATTTACTTTATGCAGGCACTGAAAAAGGATTATATATTTCGTGGAATGGCGGAAAATCATGGGAAACTTTTCAGCTGAATTTACCTAAAACACCCATAACTGATTTGAAGGTCCATAAAGGGAATCTCGTGGTTGCTACATCGGGGAGGTCGTTTTGGATATTGGATGATTTAAAGGTGTTGGAACAATACCAGCCTTCAAAAAAGGGATTGGGGATATTGAAACCTGCAGACGCCTTGAATGGTTCATGGCGCAGTCCGCTTAATGGTAATTCAGATAAATTTAAAGGCACTAATCCTTTTGATGGCGTGAATCCCGCTAATGGGATGGTGATTTATTATGAGTTACCCAAGCTTTCCGATTCTACACACATATCAATGGATATCGTGGATTCAAAAGGTAAATTAGTGCGTAGCTTTAGCTCTCAAAAAGACAAGGAAGCTCCTAAATTTAACGGGGGTGGACCACCACAAGCACCATTATTAAGTAAAAAAGAAGGGCTAAATCGTTTTGTATGGGATATGAAGCACCCTCTTTTGCCTGGAATACCCAATGTTTATATGGAAGCTCGTTTTAGGGGCCATGTTGCTTCTCCAGGAAATTATACGGTAAAATTAAATATGGATAAAGAAGTCGTAACCACAGTAGGAAATATTGTGGAAGTACCTACCTATGAAACAAAACCGGGCCAATATGAGGAATATGATGCCTTCATGACTGAAATGGAGCAGCAATTGACTGTGATGCATAATACCGTGAATTCCTTGTACAAGGCACAACAACAATTGAAAACAGTCATCAAGGATCTCAAGAATCCAGATTTAATGGCTGAGGGAAAAAAACTGCTTAAGCAATTAGATGCTTGGGATAAGGATATGGTACAGCGAAAGTCAAAAGCATATGACGATGTAGAGAATTTTCCCAATAAATTCACTGCTGAATATTTATTTTTGATTGATGCAACGAACAGTAGTATTCCTAAGGTAAACCAGCCTTCAAAAGATCGTAAGGTAGAATTGGATACACAGTGGATGACACTTGAAAAAGAAGCAAATAGATTAATAAAAATAGCCATACCAGCTTACAACAAACAATTGTGGGATGCAGGGATTGGGGCGATCAGGTTATAGTCGGGAAAAGACTACTGACCCCAATTTTCTTTTTCAGTTTTGGACCATAGCGATGGGAAAAACTTACGTTGCTGGTATTTGGGATGCAGATACTTAGCCCAAGCCGAACCTCCGGTAGCAGCTTTGTTTTCCCCCTTGCTGCTTAAATAATGTTTTGCCGTATTTAGATGTACCAAAGGCCATTCTACATTATAAAGATGGTCAAAGGTCCTAAGCGTTTCCTTTAAGGTATCGGTAAGCGGTGAAATCCCCATGATTTTTTCTTCAATGGTTTTACCATCCACCTTTTTGGCGACTTGAATGAAGCTGTCTAAATATCTTTTTTCAAATTCAATAAGTGTCAAACTTTTTTCTCCTGTTTTGCGGTTTATGCCGGCATCTTTCCAATATATGTGCTTAAAATAATCTTCTGTCCTAGGCTTTTTCGGAAGTCGTTTTTTCCCTTCCGCATTTAGCAAATTTTTCAAGGGGGTACAATACAGCTCCAAGTATCTGAATTGGGCACTTTGGAAACCACTGGCCGGGGTCAAAGTGCTTCTAAACGTATTATAATCTTCATAGTCCATTCCATCCTTCATGATATCAAAAGAGGTGATGAGCATTTTGGTATACCGATTCAAGCGGTTGATCTTTGTAATTAAAAAGTCCTCAGAAATAATATCCCCATCCACAATTTGTTCGGCCTCATGTAGCATCATTTTCAAGGTAAGTTCAGTAACCTGATGGTACATTATGAAAATTGATTCATCCTTAAAATAGGTCCGGGGTTTTTGAAGCGAAAGTAAGGTGTCCACTTCTATATAGTCCCAATAGTTAATGGGTTTGGCGTGGAGTAAACCTTGAAGGTAGGTGTCAGGGTTTTCTCCTAACTCCGTATATTTCTGTTCAATTTTTTTATGTATTTCGGACATTGTCAGGATTTATCTTATTTCGTAATACCCCAAATTAGTTGGGCGTTCTGCAGCTATTATGTCGAAGTAAATGTACACTAAGATTTAATTTGGGACAAAGGTATCCTAAATAAGTTTGGTTTGTAAATTGTATTAATTGTCCATGAAATTCTTGTATATTTCACCTTGAAACTAAAAGGAATTTACCTCTAAATATTGGAATACTATAACTATATAAAAGCATTGCACCTCATTTTTGTGGTTACCTGGTTCGCTGGATTATTCTATATTCCCCGACTATTCATTTACCATATTGAGGCTACGGAAAAACCTTCGCCGGATAAAGAAATATTATCAACCCAGTTAAAACTAATGACCAAGCGCTTATGGAATATTATCACTTGGCCCTCGGCTATTTTGAGTACTGTATTTGCTATATGGTTATTGATACTACAGCCCATTTGGTTACAGGAACCTTGGATGCATGTAAAGCTGGCTTTTGTTATCCTTCTATTTTTATACCACTTAAAGAGCCATCAAATTTTTAAGCAATTGCAACGTGATGAGGTAAATTATACTTCAAGATTTATGCGTATATGGAATGAGGGCGCTACCTTGATCTTGTTTGCGGTTGTATTTTTGGTGATTCTCAAAAGTGCATTCAATTGGATTTTTGGTATCATAGGTATTTTTGTTCTTGGTATTTTACTCATGCTTGGCATTCGTCTTTATAGGCGTATACAGAAAAAGAACCCCAATGCCTAGGGCCAATGACAAAACGGGAATAATAAAACCTGAATTTTAATCTTCAATGCCCTACTGGTTATTTGATAATTGGTATTCTGATACTTTGTGAAGTCCTTTGGCTTGATGTTTGCAGCACAAATTGAAAGTTTCATAGATATTTCACCAAGCCCTCTTTTTTGGTAATTGGTATTTGTTTTTTGAAGCTTTTTTCAAAGTCATAATCGCTATCTTTAGCATCAAATTCCAAGTACTTGTTCAAAAATCTATCACTTCGTTCAAGAATATTCGCAACCATGATCTTGCTGGTGCTTATCGCATCGGTCTTAATATCCGGGGTCACCATTTATCACTATCGTGAAACCCTAAAAGAGTATCATGCCCATCGTCTAGAGCGAAAGGAAGAACAGGTGAAACAGAGTGTTAAATATACACTACAGCAGACCACATATCCGCAGACAACAGAAAACCTAGCTCTTATTTTTAAGAATGATATTTATCAAATTGCAGATGTTCTTAACGCACCCTTCAACATCTATGATCTAGAAGGCCAATTGATTAAAAGTTCCAGACCCCGCTTTGAAATAGACGTACAATCAAATTGTTTGGACGCAGAGGTACTCAATAATCTGGCTTCAAGTGTTACTAGGCGATATTTGGAAAAAAGCTCGGCCGCTGGCGATAAATTCCAGGCTTCCTACACCTACATTAACGATGGCAAGTTTAAACCTATCGGTATATTAAATTTACCCTATTTTGAGAATAATGCCTTAAACGATATGGAACTGCGGGAAGCGTTGATTCGCTTGGGCTGGGTGTACTTTTTAATGTTATTGATTGCCATAGGATTGGCCTATTTCATTACAAAGTATATAACGCGCTCCCTACAGACGGTTTCCGATATGATGTTCAAAACCGATCTAACCAAAAGGAATAAAAAAATCTTTATAGAAGATTCAAGTTCTGAGATAGGAAAGTTGGTTACTGCTTATAATGCCATGATTGACGAATTGGAACAAAGCGCTGTAAAATTGGCCCGTAGTGAAAGGGAACAAGCTTGGCGTGAAATGGCAAAACAAGTGGCACACGAGATTAAAAACCCATTAACCCCTATGCGGTTGACTGTGCAAAGTTTTGAGCGCAAGTTCGATCCCGATGATCCTAATATCAAAAAGAAGGTAGCTGAGTATTCAAAAACATTGATTCAGCAAATTGATACTATGAGCAGTATTGCCTCGGCCTTTTCCAATTTCGCAAAAATGCCAGCCCAACAGAATGAGACCTTGAATGTGGTAAACATTGTTCGCCTGGCCTTGGATATTTTTAATGAGCCCTATATTCATTTTGTTTCAGATGAAGAGAAGATTATCGCCAAGTTGGATCGGACACAGCTAATTCGGGTCATCACCAATTTGGTCAAAAACGCGACACAAGCAGTTCCGGATGTGCCAACCCCAAGGATTTTGGTTTCTGTGGCGTCAGAAGGTGATAAGGTAAAGATATCAGTGGCAGATAATGGAATAGGCATAACAGATGAATTTCTTGACAAGATTTTTGAGCCAAAATTCACTACCAAATCCAGCGGAATGGGATTGGGATTGGGGATGGTAAAGAATATTGTTGAAACGTATAACGGTAGTATTGATTTTACATCCCAACCGGGAAAGGGTACCGTTTTTACCGTAATTTTCCCCAAAGAACAACCATCTAATACATAGAACAAATGAAATATCAGAACATTTTGGTTGATATCGATAGTACTATCGCTATCATTACCATAAACCGCCCAAACAAACTCAACGCGCTTAATAGAGATACGATCATGGAGTTGCACCAGGCTTTTTCGAAATTGGAAAAAGACAAAAAGGTGTTGGTGATCATAATTACGGGCAGCGGCGAAAAAGCTTTCGTTGCGGGTGCCGATATTTCTGAATTTGCTGACTTTTCGGTAAAGGAAGGAAAAAAATTGGCCGCCAAAGGTCAGGAACTGTTATTCGACTTCGTTGAAAATCTAACTACCCCGGTTATTGCCGCTGTCAATGGTTTTGCACTGGGTGGAGGATTGGAGTTGGCCATGGCCTGCCATTTTAGGGTAGCTAGTGACAATGCCAAAATGGGTTTGCCTGAAGTTTCCTTGGGTGTTATTCCGGGCTATGGGGGTACACAACGTTTACCTCAATTAGTGGGTAAGGGCAGGGCAATGGAAATGATCATGACTGCAGGAATGATCAATGCTGATCAGGCCTTGGACTACGGTCTTGTAAATCATGTTGTTCCCCAGGATGAATTAATAGGCCTTTGCCAGAAATTAGCGAGCAAAATATCGAATAATTCCCCCGTTGCCATTGGCCATGCAATAAAAGCCGTAAATGATTGTTTTAACAATAGTATTAACGGATATGCCACGGAGATCAATGCCTTCGGAAAGTGCTTTGGAACCGAAGACTTCAAGGAAGGTACCACAGCTTTTATGGAAAAACGAAAGGCCGATTTCCCAGGCAGATAAAAGTCTATAAAACCCTATTTATGAATTTGCAAAAAAGTATGTCCTTGCTTTTTTTTCTAGTAGTTTCCTGCATATTGACTGCACAGGATATTCCTCTCGATTTTGCCATAGGAGAAAAATATAACGATAGGTATAAATATTCAAACCTTTTGTCCATATCTGAAGATGGCACAGGGGGTACGTTCCTCGTAAGGTCTTATTATACTGGGGTTATTCTTAGGCCTAAAGGTTATTTTATTGAGCATTATGATGCTAATATGCAGTTGATCAATGAGTATAATTACAAATTCAAAGATGCGAACTTGGTAGATGGTTATGTTGCTAATGGACAGATTTATCTCATCTTTTTGGATTATGACTATGAGGCTTTTGCTTACGAGTATTCAGTGCATCGCAGTCCACTTTCAGGAATGAATTTTACTAGGGAATCGTTATTGATCATTCCATCACAAGAGGTTTCCAATCCATTGGATAAAAACTACTATAATCGAAACTTTTCATCAGGTTTTACAACATCTGTGCTGTTCAATGATAAGAAGAACGCCTTCGTCATCAGTACCCATTTCAAAAAGGGGAAGAATAACAAGCATTTTATTTATCTGTTTAATTCAAGCTTAAAGAAGGTAATAACGTATGATTTTTCAGCTGAAGTGGAAGAGAAGAATTATGCCTTTGAAAATGTTGCTTTCTCCAACAATTTGGAAGAGGCCTATATCGTCGGCAAGGCATATTTCAAGAAAAAGCGTTTTCAAGCAACTGAACGTAAGTTCCAATATGAATTGATTAAACTTTCAAAGGGTGGAGCCCAAACCCAGACTTTTGATGTTCCAGGCAAGTTTTCAGAGGCCTTGATTCCCATTGTAAAAGGGAATGAATTACTCTGTGTTGGTTTTTATGCCAATAGAAAGGACAATAGATATAATGGCTTGGTGTATTTCAATATAAATCCAACTACACTAACGATTAATTCAAAAAAATACAGTCACTTTTCAGAACAGTTTATGATGGACAAATTTGGTCGTGAAGAGGATAAGGTAATTAAGGATTTGGTGTTTAAAAATGTTGACGTAGCCAATGATGGCACCATACATTTCAATGCTGAGGAGTATTTTGTAACCTCCAGTGTACAGGCGAATTCAAGTGGGGGTAGACTTAAGGTAACCAGATACCACCATAACGATATTGTGAGTGTCAAACTCAGTGCAACAGGAGACATGATATGGGCGAGAAATATAAATAAGGCCGAGGTAACCCAAGGTGATGGTGCCTATGCTTCCTATTGCTCTTATACAAAAGATGGGAACACCTACTTTTTTATAAGTACTGCCGCTGAGAATCCACAATTATTGGGTGGCGATCGATTGATTTTTAGACAGGGATTAAGCCGTAACCGAAATGTCTTCGTGATTAAGCTTGATACCGATGGACATCTTAGCTACAAAAAACTGATAGATGATAAGGAAGCTCGCTTGCCATTAATGGTATCTATGCCACTGGTCAATACTACGGAAAACCAAATACTTTTCTACGCCAAAAGAGGAAG
>CBDUKE010000109.1:0-9207 GCA_965367725.1 uncultured Maribacter sp.
TGTATGTTAGTTTTTCGAACAATTACTGGTTTTTGGCTAATTCTCTTTCTACGCGCACAATCAGTTCTGCAGGACTCACGGGTTTTGATATGAAGTCATTGGCCCCTAGATTAAATGCGTTTAAAACGTTTTCTTCATTACCGGCAGATGAAATAATAATAATGGGTGTTTTGGACTTTAACTCATTGCGTACAAAATCAATGAGTTCAAGTCCTGAGAAATACGGCATCATAATATCACTAATTATCAAATCCGGCATTTCTTTTGCTAGATGAGCTTTTACTTCTTTTCCGTTATTGCTCAAGCTTACCTGATAACCACTTTTTTCAAGTCGGTAATTAAGTAGCGATGCCAACAATTCATCATCTTCTGCAAGCAAAAGTCTTTTCTTATCCATTTGGCTTTATTTTTTGTTTCCAAGTTTTTCCATATCAACATCTATGGCTTTTTCCACTATTGAATACTCCTTTATGAACGCTGTATAGAGTTTTTCCAAGTTCTCCAAACCAGTACCATTTTTACCATAGTTGTGCATCTTCTCTACAATTGACAACAATGAATTTGTCCCCAGCATTGCCAAACCTGACTTAATCTTGTGCGAAGCAAAACCAATACCTTCATAGTCCTTGTTCTTTAGATGAATGCTGCACGCACCGATGAACTCAAAAGCATTTTGTTTGAATAATGAAATTAAATTTTCCAATAATCCAAACTCACCCATACAATCGTCGAGTAAACTTGTTAGATTCATATGCGGTGTATCACCATAAACCAATTTTGAAGTTGATTCACGGACTCCATTATTTATCAATTTTGAGAGTAATTCTTCCGGGGAATAAGGTTTTAAAATAAAATCATTTAATCCATGAGCTTCACATTGTTTCCTATTTTGCGCTGTAAAATCAGCTGTTAAGGCAATAACAGGAACCTGATTAATATTTTGATTATCATTACTCCTTATCAGATCGGTGACCTCATAACCACTCATCTTTGGCATCCTTAAATCCATTAGTACAATATCAATTGCATGGTTTTCCAAAATGTCCAAACCAACGTAGGGGTCATCGGTGATAAAAGTTTCACACCCCCAGCTTTTTAATCTTGTCTCGATTAGTTTCTGATTGAGAGAATTGTCTTCAAACACTAAAACGCCCATGTTTTTGACTTGTTTTATTCCTTCATCCAAACTAAAAGTACTTTCAGCTTTTTTTACCATAACCTTGTCTTTACCTATTTCGTAAGGGAGCATAAACTTGAATGTTGTTCCTATGCCTAACTCGCTGGCAACGGTTATTTCACCTTTGCTTCTTTCAATTATTTGTTTTACTATACTTAAACCCAGACCAGAACCACCGTAGTTGACAAATGTGTTGTGATCCGCTTGTTTAAAGGGATCAAAAATGTGTTTTAAATTATTCTGGGATATACCTATTCCCGTATCCTTGATTATGAATTCAAGACGAACACTGTTCCGGTCTTTTTTTTTGATCCTAATATTCAATAAAATTTCCCCTTCTTCAATAAACTTTATTGAATTTCCCAAAAGATTGATTAACACTTGGGAAAGCTTAGAGGGGTCCCCCAACAATACCTTTGGAATATTTGGATCTATTTTTGTTTTTAGTTTCACGCCTTTTCTAGTAATCAAAGTGTCGCATAAATAAACAACATCATTAACTACATTCAGAAATTGGAAGTTGTTGTTCTCAAAGCTTCCAAGCCCCGATGAAAGCTTCGAATAATCCAATAGTTCATTAATGATTTCCATTAAAGAATTAGAAGCTGATTGAATAGCATTAATTTTGGATAATTGGCTTTTTGACAAGCCATCTTCTCTCAGTAGGTCCGTAAACCCTATGATTCCGTTAAGAGGTGTTCTAATTTCGTGACTCACCTTCGCAATTAGCATTGTGGAGTTTGTAGATGTTTTGTTTCTTATTAACCCCTTAGAAAGTACTGCTTGATTATTAGCCGATGCATATTTTTCTTGATTAGCGTTTGTAGAGGGCTTAAAAAGCATATTATCCAAGCAATTTTTGAAAGAGTCAAATGTATTTTTCAAATGGAAACCCTCTTCTGAAGTCAACTCTTCAAAGGAAAATTGGTTCAGCATGGTTTCCATCTGGGATACGTGAGAAAGTATTTTTTTAGCTTTCAAGTGGTAGGTTGATTTGGGTTTATATTTTATCGCAATTTTTGCGTAACTCTGTATTTTCTTAAGATTAAGAGAATATTATATCTTCTCATTTATAGCTTAAAACTGATCATTTAAAGAGGTCTGTGCAATAATTTGTTCTCGGATAGGCCTTTTTTGTTGTCAAATTGCTTTATTTGTAGGTATAAAAATTGAACTGTATGAAATATCTTATTTATCCAACTTGCTTTCTAGTATTACTTTCTTGCGCTGAGACCGTGAAAAAAACAGAACTAAGCGCTGATGCGAAGGTCAAGGAGATACATGAAAAAATTATTACAATTGACACCCATGACGACATAAATGTGAATAATTTCACAGATTCAATCAACTATACACAAAGGCTGTCGACACAAGTCAATATTCCTAAGATGGAAGAAGGTGGATTGGATGTTGCATGGCTTATTGTTTATACGGGCCAAGATTCATTGAATGCTACGGGTTATGGGAAGGCCAAAGCTAATGCAATGGCCAAATTTGATGCTATTCACAGACTTTGTGAAGAAATTGCACCTGACAAAATTGAACTCGCACTTTCTTCAGACGATGTGCGAAGAATTAATAAGTCCGGTAAAAAAGTTGCCATGATTGGAGTTGAGAACGCATACCCAATTGGGGAAGACCTTTCTAACTTTGAAAAGTACCATAAACTAGGTGCCCGTTATATTTCTTTATCTCACAATGGTCATAGTCAATTCTGTGATTCAAACACCGGTGAGGAAGATGATATATGGTTACATAATGGTTTAAGTGAATTAGGCAAAGAGGCTGTAAAAGAGATGAATAGGTTAGGAATAATGATTGATATCTCCCACCCTTCCAAGGAGTCTATGGTTCAAATGATAAAATTGTCAAAAGCACCGATTATAGCTTCCCACTCTTCTGCTAGGGCGCTTTGTAACCATAGCAGAAATTTGGATGATGAGCAACTAAAAATGTTGAAAGAAAATGGAGGAGTTGTACAAACTGTTGCTTTTACTTCTTATCTAAATACTGAAAAGAGTGATAAACTATCTGCCTATATGAAAGGTGTTTATTCCCAAGTGGCTGATTCCCTTGGAATTGATTGGTACGATAGATCTCAATTTTCAAGCTTAAGCGATGCCCAAAAAGAAGCCTTAATGGTAAATTATCCAAAGGTTATGAAAATTGGAAAAGATTTGGTTAAGACGAGAAAAGATGTTCCTAAAGGTGTAAACGTTGCCGATTTTGTTGATCATATTGACTATATGGTAAAGTTAATAGGCATTGACCATGTTGGCATTAGTTCGGATTTTGATGGCGGCGGCGGAATTGAAGGCTGGTCAGATGCTTCTGAAACCATGAATGTAACTGCTGAATTGATCAAAAGAGGTTATACTGAATCTGAAATTGAAAAATTATGGGGAGGCAACCTGTTAAGGGTGCTTGATGAAGTACAGGCCGTTGCTGCCGAACTCTCTAATAGCTGATATTCTTGTTGAAAAGAAGCTGAGGGCTCTAAATAATTATGTTTAGAGCCCTTTTCATTATTAGTTTTAATCACGTATAATTGATCTTTCCATTAGTTTTCAATTGTTTGATATCACCAAAACTTCGACCCCTTCAATGTTCATAACCTCGTTAAAAACTATAAATTAATGAGGTTTTAAAGGATAACTTAAACAATTACCTTTAATAAAACTTCCAGTCATGAGCGATAGATCTCCGAATCTTCTGCAAATACGTCCACAAATTTTATCGGCCAAAGTAAATACATCAATGAGTTTTGATGAGCAATTTCAGAACAGAACGTTAAGACCCATCATTAAGTTACAAAACCAGTTACTGGTCGCTGCTTTTCAAAATTACATATCCAAACACAAGAACAAATACTACGAATTAAGCCTTGAAAATCAGTTAGGTTACATTGAAAATGCCATTCAGAAGGACATAAAATTCAGGAACTCCTTAAAAGGAATGATTATAGGCCAGTATACGGTCGAAGAATATGAAATTTATATAAAGAATTCTTCAGCTTTGAACAAACGAATGATGAATATGGTCATAAATAGACTAAAAGACCAGGTTCAAATATTTGAGGTTCCTGCTTTAGTCCAATAAAGATTCTCCATTTAAATTCGTTGTGAGAATATCGCTCATCAAATCAAAATAGGGCCTTATGGCTTTAAATGAGTCGTCGACCAACTTGGTGAAATCTTTTGAAAGGACTTCCTTATCAGAAAATTTACGGACAAAAATGTATTGTTTCTTTTTTATCAGGTCAATATTGGGATGTTCCCTATGAAATCCTTTCGGTGCGGTTTTGACTTCATCACCTACCAAATCGCCCCAGTACTTCTTAAATTCCTTGTCATTAATCACATTCCTGAATTCTTCAGCATCCAATTCCAATTCCTTGCGAATACGTAATAGATCTTCTTTATTTGGTTCCCAAAAACCCGTGGCAATAAAGCTATCACCAGGCTTTAAATGCAAATAATACCCTCCCCTAAACCGTGCTCCTGCCCTAGCAAATGAACCGGCAAGGTGTGTTTTGTAAGGGCTTTTATCCTTGGAGAAACGAACGTCCCTATAAATACGGAACATTTTCATCTTTTCTATTTCATCATGCTGCTTCAAGTTATCCATTACCACAGCATAGAAGGCCTTGACACCTATCTCCAGGTTTTTGAACCGGGTTTTGTTCTCAGCAAACCATTCCCGGGTATTGTTTTTCTCCAACTCCTTTAAAAAATGAAATACTTCTTTAGTAATTATTGGGTTTTGCATACGACCTAACTGTGGTTATTTTAAGCTAAAGTTAACCAAATGGAGTAAACTCCTTTTAAAAATATAGTTAATTTTGATTTTGTAATTAGAAGCAAATGGACCGTCAATCAATAATAAAAAAGATTCAGCAACATAAGAAGCAACCTAATCTTAGGTTCGCTTTAAAAGAGAAAGTAGAAATATTTACGAACCGACTTTTTTATACACTTTTTGATATTGACACCCCAGTAGATGAAAATCTTATAAAATTGGAAAATGATTTTGAGGAGTTAACCAATTTGGCATGCTGGGAAACCGAAAAACTATGCGGTAAAGTATGGCAACGTTATTTAACTACGCTGCCAGAGGTACTGGAAAGCCTTAATCTTGATGCTGAGGCAATATTGGATTGTGACCCAGCCTCAATGTCGATAGAAGAAGTTTACATGGCTTATCCAGGGTTCTATGCCATTGCTATTTACAGACTTGCCCATGAGCTTTACAAAGAAGGTTTACCATTAATTCCAAGGCTTATGACTGAATATGCGCATAGTAAAACCGGGGTAGACATTAATCCAGGAGCCCATATTGGAAAATCGTTCTTTATCGACCATGCCACAGGGGTCGTTATTGGTGAATCGGCAATCATTAAAAACAATGTAAAAATATATCAGGGGGTTACATTAGGTGCACTTTATGTTGCCAAGAATTTACAGCAAACCAAACGGCACCCTACCATTGAAGACAATGTGACCATTTATGCCAATGCTACCATTCTTGGCGGAGAAACCATTATTGGAGCCAATAGCATTATTGGTGGTAATGCCTGGGTTACATCATCTGTTCCGGCTAATTCCACTGTTTTTCATTCCCCAGAAATAAAGATAAAAACTACTACCAATGCCTAATACTATCCTAGATTTAATCGGAAATACCCCTTTGGTAGAGTCAAAGGTGCTCAATAAAAATCCTAAGGTCAAACTTCTATTTAAGTTGGAAGGCCATAATCCTGGCGGTAGCGTAAAAGATCGTGCTGCCTTAAACATGATAATTAGCGGATTAAAAAAAGGCAGCATACAAAAGGATGATCAACTTATAGAGGCAACAAGTGGTAATACGGGAATTGCTTTGGCTCTAATCGCTGGTGTTTATGGACTGGATATTGAACTGGTAATGCCAGAGAACTCGACCAAAGAACGCGTTCAAACCATGCGGGCCTATGGAGCTAAAGTAACTCTTACTCCGTCAGATGTTGGTATTGAAGGAGCACGTGATTATGCAGAAGCCAAAGTCAAAAATGAAGGCTTAGTAATGTTGGATCAGTTTGCAAATGAAGATAACTGGAAAGCACATTACAAAACCACAGGTCCAGAAATTTGGAACGCTACCAAAGGAGAAATAACCCATTTTGTATCAGCTATGGGTACTACAGGGACGATTATGGGTACATCTACCTTTCTAAAGGAACAAGATAAGGGAATACAAATAGTAGGTGTGCAACCTACCGATGGATCAAAAATTCCTGGTATTCGCAAATGGCCCAAAGAATATCTTCCAAAAATATTCGATGCCAAAAAAGTGGATCAAGTTTTTGAGGTGAGTACTGAAGAGGCGGCCACAATGGCAAGAAGGCTAGCAAAAGAAGAAGGTATTTTCTCTGGGATGAGCAGTGGCGGAGCAGCTGTTGCCGCGTTAAGATTGGCCGACACCCTTAAAAGTGGGACGATAGTCTCTATTGTTTGTGATCGTGGGGATAGGTATCTTTCCTCTGACCTATTTGACTAGCCTATTGCAAAACTTCATCAATTCCTGATAAATAAGCTTCGAATTCAATAAGATTATTATGCCCCCCTTGATTAATAGTGTAAAATTTATTTGATTTATGGGGAATTGCATCAAAAAGCCGTTTTCCCGATGAGTAGGGAACAATGCCATCATTTGTTCCATGAAATATGGTTATCGGACATGTAACTGTCTGTATAAACTCATGGGACAGCAATTTGTATTTCATCAACCAATTTACTGGTAAAAAAGGAAACCGTTCTTTGGCAACATCCAACAAACTGTAATACGGCGTTTCCAAAATCAACTTATTCGGTTTATTCTTTGAGGCCAATTTTGTAGCAATTCCAGTACCTAATGACCTGCCATATAATATTATTTGTGTTTCATTATACTGTTTCAAGGCATAATCGTAGAACAACTGCGCATCATCGTGCAAGGCTTCCTCACTTAGTTTGCCGGTACTTTTGCCATATGTACGATAATCCATCACAAGAACATCATAGTCCTTATACACAAAAAAGGAAGTAATGTTCCCCCAACGCGACAAGTCACCTGCATTACCATGAAAGTAAAGGATTAAACCTTTAGGGTTAACTTTCTTAAAATGAATGGCATTCAAAACAACACCATCTTCTGTTCTTAAATTGATTTCTTCAAAATCATGGGAAAATGAATATTCAAAATCATGTGGTAATTTTGTGGGGAGAAAAATCATTTTTTCTTGCAGAAAATAAAGCATAATAGTAATTAAGGCATAAATAAATAGTAAAACCTTAGCTAATCTTTTAAACCTTTGCATTGGTTCGTTTTGAAGAGTGTCGCACATTGATACTTGAACCCTCTAGATTAACTTCTTTTGGTTTTGTAGTAATAATTTCAGTTAGCATTTTATGATACTCGGTAAATGTGTTTAAATTTTTGTGACCACCCCCAATAATAGTGTACAATCGAGTGGACTTTGGTTTTATTTTAGACAGTTTTATACTGGTCTTATAGGGAATCAATTTATCGTCAGTGCCATGGACAATGTGAATAGGACAATTTACATATTTCAACCATTTATAAGTGGGCATGGGAAATTTCAAGAGTAATGACAATGGCATAAAAGGAATGTATTTCTTAGCAATCTTGCTTAGGCTGTAATAAGGAGCATCCAAGATTAACATACGCGGATTATTCATTGAAGCCAACTTGGTGGCGAAACCAGAACCCAAAGAGCGGCCGTAAAGGATAATGTATTTTTCAGGCGTAACTTCCTTGACTTTATCATATATCATTTGCAGATCACGCTTTATGGCTTTTTGGGTTCGTCGGCCAGTGCTTTTACCGAAACCTCGGTAATCCACCATCAGCACATCATAGCCATGACGCGTGAAATCAACCGCAAATTTGCCCCAACCTTTTATGCTCTTCGAATTTCCCTTTAAGTAAAACACAACCCCTTTTGGGTTCTTGGCTTTAAACCTCAGGCCATTGATAATAGCACCATCCCTGGTCTCTACATTATATTCCTCAATCTCTTGGTTTTCATAATAAAACTCAAAATCCTTGGGGAGCTTTTCTGGTTTGAACATTAAATAATCCTGGAGAAAATACAACAACAGACTTATTCCTAGATAAATACCAAGGAGAATCAGTATAATATATAACCAATATTGCATGTGCTATCGTTTAGTAACAATGTACAAAAAAATATTTGTGGAGCAGATTCAGCTAAGTTCCAACGTATTCAAAAGCAAACCTGAACCTGGTGCAACATAAGTTAGCTGAAGTGTATTATCGACTGTTAGTGAAGTTTCTATATCATTTATCATCAACTCCCCTTTCCCCAGTTGTATAAGGGCTCCCATCATCATTCGTATCTGGTATCTCATAAACCCCTTACTTTTTACATGCAGCGCATATGACTTTTGAGGAAAAAAATTTGCCTTAAGCAACTCATTATCCCTTATTTCACAGACATCAATAGTCCTGATCTTATTCGCGTTCTTCTGCCCTTTAACAGTATATGTAGAAAAATCATGACTGCCAACAAATAGTTTGGCTGCTGTCTTCATTGATTCCAAATCCAGATCTTCTAAAATATTGGCAATAAAAGGAGCGCTAAATGGGTGGTTCTTTTCTCCGAAAGAAAAGAGATATACATATTCTTTGGATTTAGGGTCCTTTATAATATTATACGATTCATCAACAGATCTAATTCCTATCGCCCTTATGTCTGCTGGTAAGTTTCTATTGAAAAGCTCAAGAAAAGCCATAAAATCAAGAATCGGGGTTTTATCTAAAAACAATTCGAATGAGGCATCAAGCGCGGACACCTTGGCATCAGTTCGGCCCGCTCCCAAAATTTTAAAATTCGTTCCTGGCAGAATGAATTTTAGTGTCTTTGATAGCATTCCCTCAATGGTCTTTTGCTGGGGTTGTTTTTGCCAGCCACTGAACCTAAACCCCAAATACTGCAGGTTGATTATATAATAAAACCGCTGTTTTTTCATAAA
>CBDUKE010000110.1:0-9200 GCA_965367725.1 uncultured Maribacter sp.
ACCTGTTCGGCCCAAGACAAACAAGCCTTTGAGGATAAGATCATTGAAATCGATGGTCTTTTGGAAAAAGATCTGGGCCAGACCCTAGTGTCGGTGGGAAAAACCTTTTTGGGTACGCCTTATGTTGCCCAAACCTTGGAAATCGGGGAAACCGAAACGCTGGTGATCAATCTTCATGGGTTGGATTGCACCACTTATGTGGAAAATGTTTTGACCTTTGGCCTAATGCTACAAAACGAAGAGACCCAATTCGAAGACTATACCAAAAATCTTGAAACCATTCGGTATAAAAATGGAAAGCTCGATGGCTACGCTTCCCGTCTACATTATTTTTCAGAGTGGATCGCCAATAATGAAAAGAAGGGATTATTAAAAGACATTACTTCGGAAATTGGAGGTACGGAAATCACTAAGGAAATCAATTTTATGAGTTCGCATCGGGATTTATATCCTTTTCTAAGCGATGATGTGAACTATGAAAAAATAAAAGCATCGGAAGATTATCTGAACAACCAGGCCATTTGCATTTTGCCACAAGGTGAAATCGAGGCGAATGAACATTTGATTTCATCCGGGGATATTATTGCATTGACCACATCAATAAACGGCTTGGATATCACCCATACAGGAATAGCTTCTCGAGAAAAAGATGGCAGGATTCATCTATTACATGCTTCTTCATCCGGGGAGGTTAAAGTTTCCGAACTCCCGCTGGTAGATTACCTAAAAAAGGTGAAAAATAATACCGGAATAATGGTGGCTAGGGTAAATTAACCCGCTTCAAAACAAACCCATCAGTCTAATTTATTACCAGCGACCTCCGAAGATGTCGTCATTCATGTATTTCCTCGAACTTTTTGCGTTTTCTATCCCAGGAAACAAGGTCTTTAAGCACAATTCTTAACTCGTTGTACAGACCAAGCAGTCTTTTTCGCTGCATCGCACTAAAATCAAACGTATCCAAAGAATAGTGTCAGACATTGGACAAAGACATCACGTATTTTTTGGGTGTGGTCCCGTATTTCTTTTTAAAAGCGGCAATAAAATGACTCGAAGTGCTGTACCCAACTTTCAACCCTACCTCATTCACATTATTTTGGCCTGTTGCCAATAATCTTCGGGCATGTTCCATCTTATAATCAAACAAGAAACTATACACAGAGTCCCCATAGATCTGTTTAAAGCCTTCCTTGAGTTTCTTTAGGCTTAGTCCTACCTCTTTTGCCAATTCCGGCAAAGAAGGTGGTTCAGCCATATGGGAAATCATAATCTCCTTGGCCTGCCGAATTCGTTTTACATTGTCCTCATCGACCAAAAAGGGGCATTGCTCCAAATCAGCATCCGTGCTTTTATTGAAATAAAGCGAAATAAGTTCATATACCTTGCCTCTTATATACAGTTCCTTAATCGAAGGATGTAGGTTATAGTTGATAATCTGGCTCAAAACCACAGCTATTGCAGGAGAAACGCCTTCCTGGGCATAATATTTCTTCTCTTTGTTATCTGTACTCAGAAAGGGAATGTAATCAGCCTCTTTTGAAAATAAAGAGTGAAACTTACGAATGGTCATTACAATGGATACCATCCAGGAGTTGGGGGCCATTTCCATATTCATGGGTAAATCTACCTGGGTATTGTATAATAGCAAAGAATTCTCCTCAGATACCTCCAAGGCATATTTGCCTTCATTGAATATAAACTTGGCATGGCCTTTTAAACAGAAATGAAACTGAATAAAGGTACTATCGATTTCGCGGGTAACCCTTTGAATTCCATGCGTATCATTCTGTATTTTCAGAACGTAAAACCCGTCTTCAATCAACACCTCGGTATAGGACCCTAGAGCGACATTTTCTTTTTCCATTGCAAACATAAAATTGATTATTATTTAGAAATAATCTAAATAGCGATTTTTAACATTCCTTAAAACCTTGAATAAATCACGGATTGACAGCAATTTACAACGAATTGGGAATAAAATCACAGATTTCGATACTAATTGTTCCTCTAGCGTTATATTTATTCAAATGATGCTTATATTTTTGTGCTCGTTCGAACGTATTTATGAAAGCCTACAACATTTCCAAACATAATTCTTTCTATACCATTGGTCTTAATTACAAAAAGGCAGACGCGGTTATTCGCGGTAACTTCAGTCTAGATGCTGTTGCAATGGAAAATCTTTTGGTGCAAGCCAAGGCCCAGGACTTAGACGGACTATTGGTTACCTCTACCTGTAACCGTACCGAATTACACGGTTTTGCACAACACCCATTTCAATTGATAAAATTACTTTGCGACAATACGCAAGGCACTATAGAAGAATTTCAGGAAGTGGCCTATGTTTATAAGAACAACGATGCTATTTCGCATCTGTTTCGTGTTGGCACCGGCTTGGATAGCCAGATATTGGGCGATTTTGAGATCATCAGTCAATTAAAACAGAGTTTCAATAGGTCTAAAAGGCATGATATTGCCAATCCGTTCATAGAACGCCTTACCAATTCTGTTATTCAAGCGAGTAAACGCATTAAAAACGAAACTGAAATTTCAACTGGTGCTACCTCAGTGGCATTTGCCTCGGTACAATACATCCTAAAAAATGTAGACGATGTTATCAATAAGAACATTTTACTTTTTGGGACAGGGAAAATTGGCAGAAATACCTGCGAAAACCTTATTAAACAGACGAATAACCCGCATATTACGCTAATAAACCGAACAAAGACAAAAGCAGAGAAAATTGCAGGCAAATTCAACCTCTTGGTGAAGGATTATGGCGATTTACAAACTGAAATACGCAATTGCGATGTATTGGTGGTAGCGACTGGTGCAAATTCACCTACCATATCCAAAGAGTTGATTTATACCAAAAAACCACTATTGATCTTGGATTTATCCATACCAAAGAATGTGGCGAATGATGTTTCTGAGCTTGAGAATGTAACGGTGATCCACTTGGACCATTTATCCCAAATGACCGATGATACCTTGGAACGTAGAAAACAGTTTATTCCACAGGCAGAAGGTATTATCGAGGAAATAAAGAGCGAATTTGTGCAATGGTTGGAAACCCGAAAATTTGCCCCGGTGATCAAGGCCTTGAAAAAGAAATTGAATACCATGAAAGAAGAGGAATTGGATTATCATTCTAAAAAACTATCCGATTTCAATTCTGAACAGGCCGATGTTATTTCAGACCGCATCATTCAAAAAATTACCAAACAATTCGCCAACCATCTTAAGGAAGCCAATTCTGATGCCGACGACAGTCTTGCGCTTATTCAAAAGGTTTTTCAGTTAGAAATAAATTCCAAATGAGCAAGATTATTAGAATAGGTACCCGCGATAGCGAATTAGCGTTATGGCAGGCAAATACCGTCAAGAACAAACTTGAAGCTCTGGGACATGAGACAGCCTTGGTTCCGGTAAAATCAACAGGTGATTTGGTATTGGATAAACCCCTTTACGAGTTGGGAATCACGGGCATTTTTACCAAAACTTTGGATGTGGCCATGCTCAATGGCGATATAGATATTGCAGTGCATTCCATGAAAGATGTGCCTACGGCCTTACCCACTGGAATTGTACAGGCAGCTGTTTTAGAACGGGCCAATTACCTCGATATCCTGGCTTTTAATGACAATGAGGAATTTTTAGCTAGTAGGAATGCCATAATCGCCACCGGCAGTCTTCGTAGAAAAGCCCAATGGTTGAATAGATATCCTACCCATACGGTCGTAGACTTACGTGGGAATATAAACAGTCGCATGCAAAAGCTAAAAAACAATGACTGGAACGGTGCCATCTTTGCGGCAGCCGGACTAGATCGTATTGGCCTTGAACATGATAATACCATTGGTCTCACTTGGATGGTGCCAGCACCAGCACAGGGAGCTATTATGGTCGTAGCCATGGAAAATAATGCTTTTGTTCGTGAGGCCTGTGCTGAACTTAATCATGAAGCCACCGAAATATGCACCAAGCTTGAACGGGAGTTTCTACGACTTTTGGAGGGGGGATGTACCGCCCCTATAGGCGCTTTGGCCTATATTGATAATAAAGAAGAGGTTACCTTAAAAGGAATCTTGCTTTCGTTGGATGGCAAGAAAAAACTTGAGGCAGAATTTACGGCCCCCCTAGGGAAACATGATCATATTGGTCGTGATTGTGCTAACAGCATTCTAAGTAGGGGTGGGAAAATGCTCATGGGAGAAATACTCAACAGTAGTGCCAGTACCACGATTTTTTCCACTAAAAAATTAACACAGGAGCAACGTTTGCAATTTAAGGATGGGATTCATGTGGCTTCAGAGGATTTTATCAAGACAAGTCCAACACGTATTCCAACGAAGGTGTTAATAGCAAAGATGCAAAATGTTGTCTTTACCAGTGTAAATGCCGTGGAGGCTTTGTTGACCAATATTAGTGCCATGGAACTTCAGTTTAAGCATATCTACTGCGTTGGGCGAAAAACCAAACGTATGGTCGAAAAGCGTATTGGCAAAGTGACCCATTTTGAGAAAAGTGCTAAAAAATTGGCCGATTATATGGTAGACTATTTAGAGGGAACTGAAGTCACCTATTTCTGTAGTAATATACGTTTGGATGAGCTTCCAAATATATTGACCGAAAACAATATTACCGTAAACGAGATTGAAGCCTACAAAACCAAATTAACACCGATAGCAGTCGAACCAAGTGTTAAAGGTGTTCTGTTTTTTAGTCCATCTGCCATCGAAAGCTATTTATTAAAAAACAAGGCTGATAAAATTGCGTATTGTATTGGTGAGACCACTGCCAAAGCAGCAAGAGCGCATTTCAGCGAGGTAAAAGTTTCTAGAATACCGATGGTTGAGAGTGTGATTGAGTTGGTAAATAAAAATGAGCAATAGTCTAATTACAAAAATAAAAGCGACCAGTAGGCAATAGTAAAAAACAACATATGAAAAACGATTTGTTCCTAAGGGCCCTTAAAGGTGAAACCGTCGACAGACCACCGGTTTGGATGATGCGACAGGCAGGAAGATACCTCCCAGAGTTTATGGAGATTAAAAAGAAATATGATTTCTTTACCCGCTGTCAAACGCCCGAGCTGGCCTCCGAAATAACCGTACAGCCAATTCGTAGATATGGCATGGACGCCGCTATTTTGTTCAGTGATATACTGGTAATCCCCCAAGCAATGAACATAGAGGTGCAGATGAAACCTGATTTTGGACCCTACTTGCCAAATCCCGTTCAAACACAGGAGGCCGTTGACCAAGTAATTGTTCCGGATGTCAATGAGGCGTTGGATTATGTGATGCAAGCCATTAAAATGACCAAGGAGAAGTTAAACGATGACATTCCATTGATTGGTTTTGCGGGTTCCCCATGGACAATTTTATGCTATTGCGTACAAGGACAAGGAAGTAAAACTTTTGACAAGGCAAAGGAATTTTGTTTTACACAGCCTATTGCCGCCCACCAATTATTGCAAAAGATAACAGACACCACCATTGCGTATTTAAAGGCGAAAGTAAAAGCAGGTGTTAACGCTGTGCAGGTTTTCGATTCTTGGGGCGGAATGCTTTCCCCAACCGATTATCAAGAGTTTTCCTGGAAATACATTCAGCAGATTATTGATGCTTTGAAAGATGAAGCTCCTGTAATCGTTTTTGGCAAAGGATGCTGGTTCGCCTTGGGTGACATGGCAAAATCAGGTGCTGCTGCTCTGGGTGTTGATTGGACATGTTCGGCACAAAACGCGCGCTATTTAACAGGAGGCAACATTACCTTACAAGGTAATTTTGACCCAGCAAGATTGTTATCGCCACCTGCCGATATCAAAAAGATGGTGACCCAAATGATCAATGAATTTGGTAAGGATAAATATGTGGCTAACCTTGGCCATGGTATCTTACCCAACATTCCATTAGAGAATGCAAAGGCCTTTGTTGACGCCGTAAAGGAATATAAGAGTCCTTCTTAAATAAATATACCAATTGGTTTAATGCTTCTGGATTTTAATCAATACTATATAGCACCCATTGCCGAGAAAGATGCTTGGAAGCTTTGTGATTTCATAATCTCAAATACCGAGCGATTAAAACGTTATTTCCCGCAGACCTTAGAACAAAACCTAACCCCTGATTTATCACGGATTTTTGTGGTCAAAAAGGCGAAAGAGTTCAATGCCAAGGAAGAATTTCTGTTCAAACTGAAAGAAAAGGAGAACCGAACAATTAGTGGTCTTGTTTATATTAAAGAACTGGATTGGGATTTAAAACAAGCCGAGTTGGCCTATTGTATTGGCTATCAACATGAAGGAAAAGGTTGGGTCTCAACAGCTGTCAAGGCATTATCGGAATATGCTTTTGATACCTTAGGGCTTAAAACCTTGCAAATTATCGTACATAAAACGAACCTTGGCAGCATTAAAGTGGCAACAAAATGTGGTTATACTTGGCAACGAACCTTACCAGAAGAACATACACCACCAGGGGAAAATGCCTTGGATATGGAGTTGTTTGAATTAACAATTTAAAACTTGAATTTAAAAAATTCACGAATGACAGAAAGCATAACTCCTATTATTCAAGCAGAAGATCTATTGAAACTGGTCAATTTGGATGATTTGGTCTTAATAGATGCCAGTAATGGCCCAGAAGCCAGAACCAATTATGAAAAAAAGCATTTAAAAGGTGCGTGTTATGTCAGCCTAGAAGAACAATTATCCAATATTAAATCAGATTTTGCCATAGGTGGTAGACATCCTTTGCCCAAAATCCAGGATTTTTCTAAGGTCTTAGCCCAACTAGGAATTTCCCCTAAAAGCCATGTGGTCATTTATGACAATAACAAAGGGGCTAATTCAGCTGCTAGATTTTGGTGGATGTTAAAGTCCGTGGGCCACGAAAAGGTACAAGTTCTTAACGGAGGGATGGAAGAAGCTGAAAAACTCAATTTCCCCCTTAGTTCAAAACCTGAAGTTGTAAAAAAAACCCAACCCTATGCATTGCATAATTGGCAACTTCCCCTCGCTACAATGGAAGATGTTGAAAAAGCTTCGCAAGATAAAGATTACTTGGTTATCGATGTTCGCGACCCAGCGCGTTACCGTGGAGAAGTTGAACCCATAGATTTGATTGCCGGGCATATTCCGGGAGCGAAAAATATTCCCTATATCGAAAATTTGGACCAAAATGGGTTGTTTTTACCTGCCCATAGGCTAAAAGTGAACTATGAAAATGTATTTGGGAATAAGAATAGTGATCAAATCATTGTCCATTGCGGTTCAGGGGTTACCGCCTGTCATTCCCTGTTGGCCATTGCCCAGGCCGGATTAAAAATCCCAAAACTTTATGTAGGCTCATGGAGCGAATGGAGTAGAAATAACAAACCAATAGCAAAAACCTCCACTTTTTAAATGAATCAATCATCAAATGAAAGATAAATTTTACGACTACATACTTAAACTACAGGATACCATTACTTCTAAATTGGAAGAAGTAGATGGTAAAGCTAGGTTTAGGGAAGACCTTTGGAAACGGCCTGAAGGTGGGGGTGGCCGAACTAGGGTTATTGAAAATGGGACTGTTTTTGAAAAAGGCGGTGTAAATGTTTCTGCTGTTCATGGCGCCTTACCCGAGAGTATGCAAAACTATTTCGGCGTTAAGGATGCAGATTTCTTCGCCTGTGGACTCAGTTTGGTGCTGCATCCGAAAAGCCCAATGATACCAACGGTTCACGCTAATTGGCGGTATTTTGAAATGTATGATAAAGAAGGAAATATTGTTGACCAATGGTTCGGTGGCGGACAGGATTTAACACCCTACTATCTTTTTGATGAAGATGCTGCCCATTTTCATTCCATCTGTAAAAAAGCATGTGACCAGCACAATTCTGGGTTCTATTCTTCTTATAAAAAGAAATGTGATACTTATTTTTGGAATACCCACAGAAATGAAGCACGCGGTGTAGGTGGTCTCTTTTTTGATTATTGCAAGGCAACAGACGAAATGGGTATGCAGGACTGGTACAATTTTGTTACAGCAGTTGGTGATAGTTTTCTTGAAGCTTATGTTCCCATAGTGGAAAAAAGAAAAGATCTTTCGTTTTCAAAAGAACAACGCGATTGGCAAGAAATACGACGAGGCCGCTATGTTGAATTCAATTTAGTGCATGATAAGGGCACCTTATTCGGGCTCAAAACCAATGGCCGTATTGAAAGTATACTTATGAGCCTTCCTCCACGGGTACAATGGCAATATGACCATCATCCGGAAAAGGGAAGTGCTGAGGAAAAACTGATTGATGTTTTGAAAATCCCAAAAGATTGGGTTTAACCATTTGGGTATGGCAAAAAAGGGCAAAGCGAAAAATACAGCAAACAAAGCGAAGCATACGAAGCTTCTAAACCGGAAAAAGAACAAGCTTAAAAAAGAGCAAGAAGCACGTAAAGCGCGATTAAAAGTTATTGTTAAAATGCATCAAGATAACGCAAAAGCAAACCAAATTGAATAAGTCTATTACATTATTATTTACCGTACTAATTGTCTTTACAGCTTGTAATTCAAGGAAGCAAACACAGAGCAACTTAGAAATTGAGTTTGTACAAGATACGTTGGAAGTAGGTTATACCTATTGGTGGCCAGAATCAGGGCCTTTTATTGGTCAATGTGGAGATGAACTTTCCTTGGTTTTCAATGGTACCATAACCAATATCCAAGAACCAACAGATGAGGCCGGACCACTTTACAACGCACAAAAAGGGTATATTCAAATTGATCGTGTATTCAAAACAAAGGATCTAGGAGCGAACAGCTATGCGAACCAGCAATTTTTTGTTTCCGATTGTTTTGATGGCCTTGAACTAAAAAAGGACGACCATGTCCTTGTTTTTTGCTATGATTATGAAAACGACCTTACCATACCGGGAGGGCAATCCATTTTAAAAATTGATGCGTTGAATGATCCCTTGATTACTTCCATCAAAAAATACATTGACGCTGACCAGAATCCATCAAAAATCAAAAAGGACATGAAACTTTGGGAGAAGTATGGCCTGGACGATGCTTTGAAAAAAGTATTGGAATGTGACAAGGCTGCTAAACCAGCTGAATTAATCCAATAATAAGTACCTTTAAACTATAAACTGAACATATGTTCCCAATCATAAGAAATAGAAGACTCCGCGCCAACGAATCTATACGTAG
>CBDUKE010000111.1:0-9151 GCA_965367725.1 uncultured Maribacter sp.
AACTCAATAAGACCTTGCATATTCCGACAGAGGTTTTGGTTCAAGACTACTAGCGGAAAAGCCGGCCCCCTAACAAAACCTATGAACAATACGGGCTTAGGGTTTACCTGCCTGCCGGCAGGCAGGGTCGAAAGGTTTGCGCATTTTATGATGACCGCAAAATCCTTTGGCCCCAACGATTCGGGGTTGCCTTGGACTGTAAAATGTAAATCAAAAAGCTTTTGCTATGGGCCAAAACGAAAGTGAAGCGCATTCTTTGCCCCTTACCCTTCATAGCTAAACCGTTAGCCTTCATTGCTCCTATGCTGGCCTACTTCACCGAAGTAGCTAGGTTACGAAGGCCGAAAAGCTTCGGTAGCAGGGACTATGACCAATAAATAAATCAATGATAAAATTCTTTCATAGTCTTGTGGAGGTATAATTATTCATCCATTTCTACAAAGGTCTCATACAGCCATATTACACGCAATATGACATCTGCATATCGAAATCTACTTAAAGTTTAAAAAGAATCGATACGTCATATATAAATGTGAATGTTTCAATTTTCTATTGAAAAACAAAGAGAGTTTTGAATAAAACATATAGAAAAACCCTGTATGTCAACCGTTTCGGTAAATAAATCTATACTCTCGGACAATTATTGAGGCCCTTCGTCCTAGATGGATTTATTAATTTATGTTAAGTCATTAACTTGATAGTGTAGAAAAAATATTTTCTACTTAACACTCCTATCATTATGAAAAATGTACTTTATTTATCGCTGTTATCTGTTCTATTCCTTTTTGGGTGCAGTTCAGAAGAATTACAAACAACAGATTCTCCTAACGCTGATCTTAACCAAGTGTTTGCAAAAGGTATTGGTAATGCACCAGAGCAATCCGGACCGCATTTATTTAGGTATGAAGATAGCTATTGGATTTATGTTGAAGATATGGAAAGGGGAATTAGTGCGGCTTTTGGCGTAGATTTTGAGGCCTTATGTGGTGGTGAAGATTGGTGGGGAGTAGCGAATAATCAGGTAATTGTTGTCCCAAGTGATGAATTGAGAATTGTATTGTTGAATCAAGGTGAAGTTATCACTAATGTATTTGACGGTTTTTTTAACATCGATGTTGACGATCCCTGTGTTTTTTTTGACACCACAACCAATTTGGGTCATGGTTTGGTTAAATTTGTTGCTACTGATAATGACTTTGATATATCAGGCAATAACAACACAAATACCTTTGGTTTCCGTGGTCATGGTCGATTGGAAAACGAGGCTGGTGATTCAAAAAATTTCACTACGATTCAACACTTTTCTATCAATAAAAAAAAGGAGCAATTTACGGCTAAAGTATCTTTAAGGCTTCAAAATTGAGAGTCATTTACGATACGATAATTATCGAAAGATTAGATAGACCTGCTTTATATGCCAATTAGTTAAATACGTTCCAAAGAATTTAAAATTAAATTAGATTAAACCGTAACTGCTTAAATTAGTTGTTACGGTTTTTTAATTTAAAATAGACGAGTAATATTAAATCAAATGAAATATTTGCTTTAAATGATAACAAATTTGCCCTTATGAAAATAGCTAAACAATCTTATCTTATTTGGAAAATTAGAATAATAACAAAGAGCTGAGTTAAAAAACAAGTCTTTTTAAGTTAATCTCGATACATATTTCTCATCATAGGGCAACCCTGACCTTGCTATTGCGAATGAAAAAAGTGTTCAAATTTATAGAAGTCATAGAATGAAAAATACTGTGGCAAACAATGTGCATAATCCAATGTTGCCTAACTCCTGCTCCATCCTATGTCAAGAAACACCAACCACCACTACAACTGTAGTTGTTACTAATATGATAAAGCTAATCTATCTTAGTTCAACATCACTAAAATAGCTATAACGCTACAAAATGTGGGGGTCTTGTTTTTAAATGCATTGTGCTTATAATATTTGATGTACTATTTTGTTAATATAGCGGGATATCATCAATAACTATATCCCTTTTTAGCAACTATTTAATCCCAAACAGGAAAGTATAAATCAACTCAAAGATTAAACCATATGAGAAAAAGTGTTTTTGTTTATTGCACCCTTTTAATATTGTTTGCCATGGCGTGTAGTTCAGAAGATTCAGAAAATGTTGAAGAAGTGAAAACTAGCCCAGCTGTTGGTGTATGGGCTATGACTGAATTGATAATGAGTGAAGCTATTGATAATAATAATGACTCTGATTTTTCAACCAATTTAGTTGATGAATTGGAATGTCTTTATGCAGAGTACAATATTAACGAAGATGGAACTTGGACATCTGAAGGTAATTCCTTGGATGTCACATATGATAGCCAAAACCAAATAATTTTTGATTGCTCAACTATTAACTACAAATCAGGTGTTTGGATACTAGAAAGTGACAAACTGAATATGGGTAATAATGAGATATGGACTTTTCAAGGAGACAAAATTACTCTGGAAATAAACAATGATTTAGGATTTAGACAAACAACTTACATTAAAAAATGAAAAAAAACTTAATAGTTTTATTTGTCATAGTATTATTCCACGCTTTAATGTCTTGCTCAAAAGATAATGACAATGGAATTGAAGGTGAATGGAATTCTACCAGCATCATATTTATAAATGGTTTTGACTTTGATGGAGATGGAACTTCAGGAAATGAAGTTAAAGAGGAATTACCATGTTTGAATCATAACTTAATTTTAAGAACAGATGGAACTGGACTTTATACATCAAATCGGGCAACATCTGCTCCCCAGCCTTCAGTAGTACTTTATACCTGTTTCGGAGAAACTTCAAATGAATTCGAATGGACTTTATCAAACAACGCTATTTCAATTACTAATACCAATTCTGACTCAAATTTTCAAATCAACGTAGTTGATAAAAATACTCTAGAGAGAATTTTATTTGGATTGAATGGTCAAGAAGAAGGTCTTATAACATTTAAGAAACATTAAAACATTTGCTAACAACGCCATAATTAACCCGCCCGCCTGAACGCATCCATACGGGTAGGGGCGGGTTGCCACCTATCTCCTACTTCCATCCTGTGTTAAGAAAGACCAACCATTACTACATCTGTCATGGTATGGTGCGGAAAATGGCACCAAGCAATTCGCTAGTGAAGAAAATCATGAGCATGTCCTTATTTTGGAAGGTCCTTTAAAACGAAGATTTTTTGTGGGCCATGGGCTTTTACCTTATTCCGTCTGAAAAACCGGCCATTTTTCAGCACTTCGCACAGCTGTAGACAATTCTGCCTTCGGTAAACCCTGCCTGGCGGAAAGTAGGCTTCGCAACATCCAAATCCTCGATAAAATACAGCCCAAAGTCGATCAAACCACAACTTTCAACGGTTTCACAACAAAAATGCAGTCTTTCACCACTAAAATTTGTATCTTATATATATCATTTAATGTTCAAAACCCCACTATTATGGAAGCAAATACAAAAGAGCATCCCGTATTAAATGTAATTCTTTCGGTATTGAATGTAGGCTTGGAAATTATCCTCGGCTTAATTGCCCTTGGTTTCTTGGTTGGTATCTGGAGCTATTTAAGCTAAGCCCAAGCAGTATATAGGAGCAATGCTTATTCTTTCTTATAGCTGATCGCCAAACCCCCACCGGTATTATCTACTGTGGTGGTATAGTTGGTCAACCCCTGCACATATGCCAAATAGGCCCTTGTTCCTGAAATTCCGCGACCTTGCCCTGCCGGCCTTACGTTATGGGCGGTAAAGCAACCCCCTACGGCCAATTTTGGGGAAACGTCCTTGAAATAGTTCACATACCAATTCTTGTCGGCATCGCTGAACACAAAGTCAAACGGGCCTTGCAATTCCTTTACCATTTTGTGGGCATCGCCCAAGCGGGCATCAATATACGCCACCAGTCCCGCTGCCTTAAAATTGGCAAGGGCTTCCTGGTATCTACTTTCATCGATTTCTATCGTGGTGAGTTTGCCGCCCGTCTTACTTAGGGCCCAAGCGATCCAGATAGAGGAATGCCCCGTAGAGGTGCCTATCTCCAACCCTTGGGTATACCCATTTTTCAGGATAATGTCATACAATAAGCGCCCGTCTGAAGCTGGCACATTCATGTCGCGCCACTCGTATTTTTTACTATCGAGAAAAGCCTGTACCTTTTGGTCAAGTCCGTCTTGTGCTGGTCTATCCTGTGCCTGTACACAAACGCCTGCCAAAACCATCATGGTGCTAAGCAAGAACAGGATCCGTTTAAAAAATGCAGCTTTTGTTTTCATACCCTTCGTTTGTTTTAGTTGCTGTGGCCGTGAGGATTATACCCCTACCAATGCTTTGGAAACCACCCGCTTAACAAAGATAGTGGATTTCTGATTGCGGTGCTCCCAATAGTTAGCGACCCGCCCGAACGCCCGCCTGACCACATTCGGGCAGGTGCCGTTCGGTACGGGCGGGTTAATCATAACCCATCCGGTCCCTGATCGTGCCATCCGTACGATGTATAATAACATCGGCCTTGTATTTTTTGGCCAGTCTTTTCGCTTTTCTGATGGCCTGGTCCTGGTATTTGTACACCGCCGTGACCCGCTTGTTGCCCTCCCGTTTTACCGCCCAACCTTTCTCGTTGGGCACCACATGTTGGTGAAAGGTTCTTTTGCCCGCACCTTTACGGGAACTCTTATAAAAAACATCGACGAGCTGGCTCAATAGATCCAGCCAGAAATTGGACTTGCTTTGTTTGGGCATAATGCAGCTTTTTATTGCTATGGTTGTACTCCTGTTTTTAAAATCAAATCTATGCGATCTATTGCTTTACTCCATCGGGTAGCCATGATCTTTTGGCACCCCCATTTTCGCGATAAGCTGGCCCCAACGGGGGTCGCCATACAGCTTTTTAAACGAGGGATAGTTAAGGCCGTCGATCAGTACAGGGTCTTTAAGGGCCACCGCTTTATTTAACCATTCAAAGGCCGTATCAATTTCACCCCTAAAGGCATAGGCATCGGCCATATTGGCGGCTTCGGTGGCCCCGTACGTATCCTCCAGTTCATTTAAGAGCAGATCGGCTTCGGCCTTCCTGCCCAGCGCAAAGAGGGCAAAGTGGCGGGCGTATAAATTAAAGAAGGCATGGGGTTCTTTTTCAGCTTCAACCAAGGCGGCTTCGGCCTCACCCCGGGCAAGCAAGATCATGCACTTTACATAATGCACGATGGCCGAGTTGGGGTTATAGATCATAAAGGTATCTAGGGCGGCATCGGCCTTGTCTAAATTGCCCGCATTATAGTTGTAGTACCCCAGATTGTAATAATTGCCATAGACGACCGGGTCTTTGGCAATGGCCTGTTCTATCAGTGCTATGGCCTGCTCTGTATGTCCGAATTTCATAAGGGCTGCAGAGCCCAAGATCGATGAATTATTAGGCGCAAGCCTTAGGGCCGTTTTCATGTTCTTATCGGCTGCTGTAAATTGCCAGGCATTCATTTGCAGGCTGGCAAGATTGGCATAGGCATCTGCATATTCAGGATCCAGGGCCACGGCTTTTTCGGCAGCTGCTATACCCAGCACTATCCCTTCTGCAACGGGCCGGGTCAGAAAATTATAGGAGCCGGTATCGTAAATATTGGCCAGGAGGCTATAAGAGGGGGCATAGGTCGTATCAATGGCAATCGATGCCTTGATGATCTCTTCCGCTTTTATATAGGCTTCTTTGGAGTTTTGATGGGTCAGGTGCCGGGCTTTTAAGAAAAGGGTATAGGCTTCGGTATCCACCTTTTTTTCTGCCACGGTATATCCCAGGGTAATTTGCAGTTTTTTGCTGACCGCTGCGGCTATTTCGTCCTGTATCTTCAAGATATCATCCATGTAGCGGTCATAGGTCTCTGACCAGACATGGGCGCCATCTGCGCTATTGATCAGCTGGGCCGTTATCCGAAGGGTATTGTCTGCCTTGCGTACACTGCCTTCCAAGATATAGGCCACCTTCAGTTCCTTGCCAATGGCCTCGGCGGTCAGGCCCTTGTCTTTAAAGGAAAAGGAGGAAGTGCGGCTAGATACCCTCAGGTCTGGGGTTCTTGTTATGATATTCAAGAGCTCTTCACTGATGCCATCCGAGAAATACTCCTGGTCTTTTTCGGGGCTCATATCGGCAAAGGCCAATACGGCGATGGACTTATCAGGGATCAAGACCTCCTTAAAAAAGAAACTGGAAGCGATGACCACCACCACCAGTACCAAAGAGGAGATGATGACCTTGTTTAGGCGGGAATTTTTCAGATAGGACTTTTCATCAAGGCTTTTGGTCTTTTTAATGCCTTCAGGGGTTACATCGTAGATCCATGAAATGACCAGATTCACCGGAAAGCCGATCAATAGCAAAAACAGCAGGATCTTTAGGATATAGGGCGGGGCTTCAAAAGCAGGCAAGACCAAGGAAGCGATCTGCGCGATCAACCAAGCGACGATCAAATAGGCGATCCCCGATTTGAAGACGTGACGGCGTTTTAATTCTTCGAAATAGTTTTTGAGTTTCACTTAAGCAATTTACATTTTTTTAGATTTTAAAGCTGCTCTTGAAACAGATCTTTAAGGGTATTGCCCATAATCTTGAGGTGTATGGGTAAAATAGTGTACATTTCAATATTAATTGGTTAACAATTTTAAACAACAACAAAATGAAAAAATCAAGACTTTATGTAATGCTGCTTATGGTGGCATTAGGTGCCTTTACCACAGTCAATGCCGCTGACAAAAAGCCAGCTACGGCCCCTTCAGAACTACCGGCGGAGATTCCCGCAGAAATCAAGGTGATGCTTGACCGTTTGGACGAGATCAAGGCCATGGACAAATCTGATTTGGACCGCTTCGAAAGAAGGGCCCTTCGCAAGGAAGTCCGTTCTATGAAAAGCCAAATACGTACCAGCGGAAACGGCATTTATATTACAACGGGTGCTCTTATTGTCATTGTACTTTTAATACTTATTCTATAATCATTGCATGCTATGCCATTAATTTAAAATGGCAAAATGCGTTTTAAATTCTTATTTTTAAGACAACGGTAACGCTGGTTCAATACAATCCCCTGCAAAAAAACCATCACGCCCAAGGCGTGACCTTAACATGCCGTTCCTTAGGGTTTAGCTAAAGAAATGAAATTTAAAAAATTCGTCGCTGAGTGTCGTGATAATGAGGTTTTAAAAAACCTCTCTATCTATATTGTAAGCAGTTGGGTACTGCTACAGGTGGTTGACCTTGTTACGGAGCCAATGGGTCTGCCTGAGGATTCGCTAACCTATCTCCTTATAATCTTGCTGGCAGGGTTTCCGCTATACATCTATTTGCTTTGGCGCTATGTCCTGACCGATAAGATAAAGAAGAAGCCGCTCCTGGACCAGCAGGGCAATGCCGTGCCCGGGAAATTTGCCAAGAGTCCCTTTCAAAAAATATACTTTACCTTTTTAAGCGTCATTGGCATTATTGCCTTGGGGGTGGTCATCGTGGTGGTAGACAAAAAATTTGTACATAAAACCACCCTCCCGGTACTTAAGGCAAGTGACAAAATCGCGGTCTTGAAATTTGATAACAACACCGGGGATGCGTCTTATGATATGGCAGGCAAAATGGCCGTAGATTGGATCATTCACGGGATTACAGAGAATAAAGTGGGGCAGGTAATTTCACCGGAGATCATTGCCGACTATTCCTCGGTGCTCAAGGCATCTGTTGTCCCCGGTATGAACAGCGACAATAGTGTAGCGGTGTCTGCCTATTTAAAGCCTTCGAAGATCATTACAGGGGAGTATTATCTGAACAAAAACCGGCTTTTGTTTCAGTGTAGCATTACCGATGAGATCATGAACCAAACCCTGTATTCCTTTAAACCGGTGGAATGTGATCCCGATGCACCCTTGGATTGCATTGAATCGTTAAAACAAAGAATTCTGGGGTATCTTATATCCGAGGATACAGCCATACTTAACCTAGAGGAAGTGCCGCCCAATTATAATGCCTACCAATATTTGTTGCAAGCCAAATTATTCCAGGAAAAAAACAGCGAGGAACACTTGCGCTTATTGGCAAAGGCCATTGAAGCGGACAGTTCTTTTTTTGAGCCCAAAACCTACCAATTAATGTATTACTATAATGCGTCTCAGTACCCCGTTGCGGACTCCTTGCGCAAAAAGCTCTCCTTGGCTGTGGTGAACAAAAGACAACGCAATCTATTGAACGTCTATGAAAACCTGTTAAGCGGAAATAATAGAAATGTGGACACCTATCTTGAGCAGGAATATAATTTATCGCCTTTTGATATGGAAACCAACGCCAGTATGATGACCGTTGCCCTGCAATTTGTGAACAAACCAACCGCCATCGATTCTATTTATGCGGAAATGAATATGGAGGAGTTTGACCTCGAAAATTGTGTTTGGTGCGAAAACCGATACTACATTAAAGCCCTGGCCGATATTGAATTGCAAAGGTATGATCAGGTCATTGCACTATTGGCTCCTTTTGCAAAACAGGACGGCTACTACAGCCTTAAGGAAATTCTTTTAAAGGCACATGCCAAAGCGGGAAACAAGACTGCAATAGTCCGTTTGCTGGATGATTTTCAGCTTCTTATGAAGGAAGATGATTGGATAAAACTGTCCTTTTATTCTGCAAAGCAATATTTGATCCTGGAAGACCGGATAACGGCCAATCTACTGTTGGACCAAGCCATTGAAGCAATTAAAATCCCAAAGGAAGGGGCGCTTCAAAAAAGGAAACTATGGGCAGAGGGCTTGTTCTTAAGGGAAAATTATCAGCAGGCGGAAACGGAGCTGGAAACGGTGCTGCCATCAGATCCTGAATCGATTTTCTTTACGACCTTATTGGCCATTGCGTATGCCAAAAATGGAAAGGAAAGCAAAGCCCAGGCAAAAATCAATGCCCTAGAAATGCTACGGGCCGATTATCAGTACGGCGCTGTTGATTATGCCCTTGCCCAGTATTATGCCGCTATGGCAGATGAAGGGCAAACCATGCAGCATTTATTGAAAGCGGTCGCTGCCGGTCGTTGGTACGCCCCTGAATCTTTTCAGGATGATCCCCTTTTCAGGGCCTATTTTGGAACAGCCGATTTTGAACGTGTTATGCATTTCTGGCATTGAACAAG
>CBDUKE010000112.1:0-9076 GCA_965367725.1 uncultured Maribacter sp.
ATGGATACGTCCATAGAAGCGGTACAAATTCATGGAGGCAATGGCTTCGTAAAAGACTATCATGTAGAGCGCATGATGCGTGATGCCAAAATCACCCAAATTTATGAGGGCACTTCAGAAATCCAAAAAATCGTTATCTCAAGAAGTATTTTGAGGGATTGATTATAAATCCCCAGTAATCGATAAATCCCATTATCAAAATCTCAAATTTAGGGGGTTAAAATTTCGATTTTGAGGATTTTATTATGATTTATTACAATCGTTATGTTTTTTGTTGGAATAACTGTTAATCATTATGGATAATTCAACAAAAATGATATTTTTATAGGCTGTGGTTTGTTAAACATGCAACTCGAAGCATTTAAAAATTGAAACATGACATTGAGGAAACAAGGACTTTACTTACCTGAATTTGAACACGACAACTGCGGTGCCGGGTTTATATGTAGTCTTAAAGGAATTAAGTCGAACGACATTATTCATAAGGCGTTGGAGATTTTGGACAAACTAGAACACCGAGGTGCAGTAAGCGCCGATGGTAAGACGGGCGATGGAGCCGGAATTTTAATTGATATCCCCCATGATTTCTTTACAGCTGTTTGCGATTTTGAATTGCCAGAAGCTGGGGAATATGCAGTAAGTAATGTGTTTCTTCCACAAAAGGATAATCAACGGGAATACTGTATTGCTGAGTTTGAGAAGAATATCAAGAATCAAGGTTTACAATTGCTCGGATGGCGAAATGTGCCCGTAAATAGATCAATTCCGGGTAGAATAGCCATGGAGACCGAACCCTTTGTAAAACAGGTTTTCATTGCAAAGGAGAATAAAAAACAAGAGGTTTTTCAATTCAACTTGAAATTGTTTATTGCTCGAAAGGTGACAGAGCATGCCATTTTAAATTCCAAATTGTCCGAAAGCAAGTTCTTTTATGTCCCTAGTCTTTCAACCAAAATCATAATATTTAAAGGACTATTGATGCCAAAGGACATTAGTCTTTACTATACCGATTTAATGGATTCGCGTGTAGTAACCAGATTATCTTTGGTACATCAGCGTTTCTCAACGAACACCTTCCCTACTTGGGATTTGGCACAACCGTTTAGGTATATGTGTCACAATGGGGAAATAAATACCCTTCGTGGTAATGTTTCACGTATGAAGTCGCGAGAAGAATTGTTCGAAAGTGATTGGTTCGGTCCAGAAATCAAAAATATTTTGCCAATTGTTCTTCCAGGCAAATCAGATTCGGCCACTATGGATATGGTTGTTGAACTATTGTTGATGACAGGTCGCTCACTACCAGAAGTCATGATGATGTTGGTTCCGGAGGCTTGGGAAAAAAATACCGAAATGTCAGAAGCCAAACGGGCTTTTTACGAATATAATTCATGTACCATGGAACCTTGGGACGGACCGGCATCCATACCTTTTACCGATGGTAATTTTATTGGAGCCGTATTGGATAGAAATGGCCTTCGCCCGTCTAGATACTCAGTAACCAAAGATGGTTATGTTATCATGTCCTCTGAAACAGGCGTCGTTGATATTAAACCTGAAAATGTTGAGTTTCATGGAAGGCTTGAACCTGGGAAAATGTTCTTGGTCAACATGCAAGAGGGACGAATAGTCAATGATGAGGAAATTAAAGAGGAAATTGCCCAGCGACATCCTTATAAAAAATGGTTGGATAAAAATTTAGTCCACCTTAGGGATATACCTTATAATGATTGCCCACTTTTTTTGGGTGAGGCATCTTTGGAAAAACGAAAGTCTGTATTCGGTTATACATTGGAAGATATCAATACCATAATTCTTCCCATGGGTAAAACCGGCAAGGAACCTATTGGCTCTATGGGCTCAGACACCCCTATAGCAGTCCTATCAGAACGACCACAACTCATCTACAATTATTTTCAACAATTGTTCGCCCAAGTTACCAACCCTCCATTAGATGGTATTCGCGAAGAGATGATAACCGATATCAGCCTTACATTAGGTAACGACATCAATTTATTTACCATAACCGAACAACATTGCAGAAAACTGAAAATCCAAAATCCGGTAATCTCAAAAGAAGATTTGGATAAAATCAAGAATTACGATGCGAGTCCGGATTACAAAGTTGTCTCAATCCCAATTTTATATGATCTCAACAGAGGTCACAATGGACTTGAAGATGCATTGGAGGCAATATTAAAACAAGCTTCCAAAGCGATTGACGAAGAAGCAAATATCATTATTCTCTCAGATAGAAACACCAATGAAGAAAAAGCCCCAATACCAGCTTTATTGGCTTGTTCTTTTGTGAGCAATGGTCTTCAAAGAATGGGCAATCGTTCTAAGTTGAGTATAATCATAGAATCTGCTGAACCTCGCGAAGTACATCATTTTGCACTTTTATTTGGTTTTGGGGCTAGCGCAATCAATCCGTATTTGGTCAATGAGATAATTGCCGAGCAGATAGAGGAGCACGATATAACCGAGTTTACTTTTGATGAAGCCATTCAGAATTACAATAAGGCTATCGGAAAAGGTGTCCTTAAAGTGATGAATAAAATTGGCATATCCACTTTAAACTCATACCGAGGCTCACAATTGTTCGAATGTATTGGAATCAGTACAAAAGTTGTGGATAAATACTTCCCGAATACGCCAACTCGAATTCAAGGAATTGGTTTATATGAAATAGAGAAAGAAATTGCCAAAAGACATCAGAGAGCCTATTCAAATAAGGAAATAGCCGCTAATCTGGATTTGGAAATAGGAGGTGAATACCGATGGAGACGAGATGGGGAAAAACATATGTTCAATCCATTGTCCATTGCCAAACTACAAAAAGCAGTTCGTGGTAATGAGCCAGAAACGTACAAAGAATTTGCGGCCATGGTCAACGAACAATCAAAAAATTTGATGACCATTCGCGGACTGTTCGAGTTTTCGAATTATGATCCAATTCCTTTGGAAGAAGTTGAACCATGGACCGAAATTGTCAAACGTTTTAAAACTGGGGCCATGTCATATGGATCGATTAGTAAGGAGGCCCATGAAAACTTGGCTATTGCCATGAACCGAATCGGAGGTAAAAGTAATTCAGGTGAAGGCGGTGAAGATGCAGAGCGATTTTATAAAAATCAGACGGGCGATTGGCGAAATAGTGCCATCAAACAGGTCGCATCAGGTCGGTTTGGAGTTACTTCAAATTATTTGACCAATGCCAAAGAGATACAGATAAAAATGGCCCAAGGGGCCAAACCTGGTGAAGGCGGACAATTACCAGGACCAAAAGTTAATCCAGCTATTGCCAAAACTAGAAATTCAACCCCTTATGTTGGGTTGATTTCACCACCACCACATCACGATATTTATTCCATCGAAGATCTGTCCCAGTTGATATTTGACTTAAAATCAGCTAATCGAAAAGCTCGCATAAACGTAAAATTGGTTTCAGAAGTTGGTGTTGGCACTGTTGCTGCGGGGGTTTCAAAGGCTAAAGCTGACGTTATACTTATCTCTGGTTTTGATGGTGGTACTGGGGCTTCACCCTTAACGTCATTGAAACATGCAGGACTACCCTGGGAATTAGGAATTGCCGAGGCACAGCAGACTCTGGTCATGAACGATCTTAGAAATAGGATTGTGTTAGAGTGTGACGGACAATTGAAAACAGGTAGGGATGTGGCAGTAGCCTGTCTTTTGGGTGCTGAAGAATTTGGCTTCGCAACTGCCCCTTTGGTTGCCTCAGGTTGTATTATGATGCGTGTATGCCATCTTAACACATGCCCTGTGGGTATAGCAACCCAAAATCCTGAATTACGCAAGAAATTCAAAGGCAAACCAGAGCACGTGGTGAATTATATGTACTTCGTCGCACAGGAGCTTCGCGAAATAATGGCGCAATTAGGGTTTAGAACCATAAATGAAATGGTAGGACAGGTCCAAAAATTGGATCGCAAGAAGGCCCTTGACCATTATAAAGCGGCAGGAATAGATCTAACCCCAATTCTTCATCAGATTGATGTACCAAAAGGAACCAAGTTCTATAATACCCAAAAGCAAGTGCATGATGTTGACAAATCCATTGAATTTGAAATTCTGGAGAAAGCACATCCGGCATTGTTCAGAAAAGAAAAAATATCCCTTGATTTTCCAATCCATAATACGGATCGCGCAATTGGCGCTATAATGAGTAACGAAATATCAAAAGTTTATGGCGCTGTAGGATTACCAATAAATACGATAAAATTGAATTTCACTGGTTCGGCAGGTCAAAGTTTTGGTGCATTTGCGACTTGTGGTCTTACAATGACCGTGAATGGCAACACCAATGATTATTTAGGAAAAGGACTTTCCGGAGCCAAATTGGTGATAAAAGTACCAGATGGTTCAACTATCGTTCCTGAGGACAATGTTATTACAGGTAATGTTACCTTATATGGGGCAACCGCGGGAAGAGCTTATATCAATGGAAGAGCCGGGGAGCGCTTTTGTGTTAGAAATTCAGGAGCCAAAACCGTTGTTGAAGGTATAGGAGACCATGGTTGTGAATACATGACCGGTGGTGTCGCCGTAATTCTCGGTGAGGTCGGAAGAAACTTCGGCGCCGGAATGAGTGGTGGTATTGCTTATGTTTATGATAAGAATAAAACCTTTGAAAAAAGGTGTAATAAGGAAGCATTAAATCTATTGGCAGTAGAAGAAGATCAGGATATTGCCCAACTGAGGGAGCTGATAGAGAGTCATTATAATTATACCATGAGTCCTCTGGCCCAACGTATTTTAGAGAATTGGGGAAAATGTCTTCCTGACTTTGTCAAGGTTCTGCCTGAAGAATACAAGCAAGCATTGATTCGTTTGGAAAAAGAAAAGTTAGAAACAATATAAATCGAAACATGGGAAAGATAACAGGATTTTTGGAATTCGATAGAAAAATAGAGCAATATGCTCCTGTTGGGGAGCGCATAAAAAATTACAAGGAATTTACCCTCCCCATGAAAGAGTCTGCCTTGAAAGAACAAGGTGCCCGTTGTATGGATTGTGGTATTCCCTTTTGCCATAGTGGTTGTCCCTTAGGAAATTTAATTCCTGATTTCAATGATGCCGTATACCGGGGTAAATGGGAAAAAGCAGCAGATATTCTACATGCAACCAATAATTTTCCTGAGTTTACAGGAAGGTTATGTCCAGCCCCTTGTGAAGAAGCCTGTGTGCTTGGTATCAACGAAGACCCCGTTACCATTGAGAATATAGAGAAGAATATTGTTGAGACCGCCTTCAAAAAAGGTTGGATAAAACCCGAACCACCAGAAGAACGAACAGGTAAAAAAGTAGCTGTTATCGGTTCTGGTCCTGCAGGATTGGCAGCAGCACAACAATTGAATCGCGCTGGCCATTTGGTCACTGTTTTTGAGAGGGATGAAAAACCAGGAGGTCTATTAAGATATGGCATTCCTGATTTCAAAATGGAAAAACATGTTATAGACCGAAGGCTAAAAGTGTTGGAAGAAGAAGGCATTGAATTCAAATGTGGAGTTCATGTTGGCAAAGACGTGAAAGCAGATGTACTTAATAATGACTTTGATGCTATAGTGTTGTGTGGTGGGGCTACTGTTCGAAGAAGTCTACCCATAAAGGGAGCTGAACTTAAAGGTGTGGTTCAAGCTATGGATTTCTTGGGTCAAAATAACCGACGGGTTGATGGAATAAAAGATCTCGGTGAAGAAATTAAGGCTACGGACAAAAATGTTATTGTTATAGGTGGCGGTGATACGGGATCAGATTGTATAGGAACATCTTTTCGACATGGCGCAAAATCCGTCTCCAATTTCGAGATAATGGGAATGGGTACTACTGAACGACCAATAGATCAACCATGGCCATTTTGGCCCATGCGATTGCGCACGAGTTCTTCGCATAAAGAAGGTGCAGAACGATTTTTCAGTATTTCCACTAAAGAATTCATAGGTGATAAAGACGGAAATTTAAAAGGGTTGATTACTTCTGAGGTAGAATGGATCAAAATACCTGGCAAACGTCCAGCACTGAAAGAAGTGCCTGGTACGGAAAAAGAATGGAAATGTGAATTAGCGCTACTTGCCCTTGGATTTACAGGTTCTGAAATGACCATTGCCGAACAATTGGGATTAGAGGCTGACTCCAGAACAAACATCAAAGCAACTGCCAAGGATTATATGAGTAATGTGCCTGGTGTTTTTGTTGCCGGGGATCAGCGTAGAGGGCAATCATTGATTGTTTGGGCAATTTCTGAAGGTAGACAGGCGGCATATCATGTGGATAAATACCTTATGGGAGAATCTTATTTACCCTTGAAAGGAGAGGGAGATTTACCAAGAATTTAAGTTTCTTTAGGATAGATAGGCCTTTCATTTCCTTGCTTTCTCTTAAAAGACTGCAATGAATGCTAATCCTATGGGTTCGCATTCTGCTTAATATTTTTGTTTAGTTCATCAATTCTAAGATCTACAAGATAATGAACCGATTTTTTTGTGAAAGAACCGTCTTTCAACGGTTTACCGGCAGGGTATCCAGTAAGTATTTCAATTCCTTCGTCAATATTGGTTATGGGCCATATATGAAACTTACCCTCTTTTATCGTTTGCACAACCTTATGTTTAAGCATTAAATTCTCAATATTGCTTTTGGGGATAATCACCCCTTGCTCGCCACTGAAACCTGCTTGCCTACAAACTTCAAAAAAGCCTTCTATCTTTTCATTGATAGCACCAACAGGTTGTAGCTCCCCTTTTTGATTTACAGCGCCTGTCACTGCTATCCCTTGTTTTATTGGCAATCGGGAAAGACTTGATAAAATTGCATATAATTCGGCACTTGAAGCACTATCCCCTTCAATTTCAGAATAGCTTTGCTCAAAAACAAGGCTGGCAAAAAGACTTATTGGTTTATTCTGCGCATATTTTTCAGCTAAAAAACCTAACAAAATCAAGACTCCCTTGGTATGGATGGGGCCTCCCAGTTTAGCTTCTCTTTCAATGTCAACAAGGCCCTCTTTACCTGAGGCCACGCTTGCTGTAATTTTATTTGGTCGGCCAAACGAAATATCACCTAGATCTATAATCGAAATACCGTTGATTTGTCCAACTTTCGAATCGGTTAAGGCAATCATCAGTTTTTTACGCTTGATCATCTCATTAATTTTTTCTTGAATAAGATTAGAGCGAAAATATTTGGCATCTACAGCCTTTATTATATGTTCTGAAGTAATTTCATCTTCTGGATCCAAAAGGGCATAATGGTTAGCTTCATGTAAAATATTACTTATCTCCCCAAATTTTATAGAAATTTTATTTTGGTCTTGGGCCATTCTGCATGCTTGTTCAATTACATGCACCATGGCGTTGTCTGTTAATGGCAGTAATTTATTTTCTCTTGCAATCTTATAAATGACAACAGCAAAATCCTTGATGTTTTTTAAAGAATAATCCATGGTTGTATCAAATTCAGCTTTAACTCTAAAAAGCTCCTTAAAATCTTCATCCAATTCAAATAACAAATAATACAATCTAGGGGAACCTATTAAAATTATTTGAACATTAAGTGGAATTGGATCAGGTTTTAAACTTTTAGCGCTTAAAAAACCATACCGTTCGTTCGCATCCTCTATTATAACCTCATTATTATTCAAAGCTCTTTTTATACTATCCCAAGAGAAATAATTCAATAAAAGTTCTTTTAAGGGAATAATCAAATAGCCTCCATTTGCCCTATGAAGAGATCCACCTCTGATTAAGGTAAAGTTAGTTATGAGTGTTCCCATATCCGATTCGTGCTCTACCTTACCAAAAAGATTATTATAGGTGGGATTCAATTCCATTATTATTGGAGATCCTTTGAGATTGGAGTTGTCTGTAATTACGTTCACTGCATATTTTACGAACCTAAGATCTTGCTTTTTGGAGAATGCACCTTGAGGTATTGAAACATCCAAAAAATCATTTAGATTTTCAGTAATGTCATTTTTTACGTCTTCCAAAAAATTAAGTACATCATAAAAATCCTTATATTTTTCCTGAAGTTCATCCAGTAAGGACTCAATTGCATAAAGAGCAACATTTTCCTCTAATCCTAATATAGCAGTATTACTTGCCCTTTCTAAATCGCGATTTTTCCTTACCAAAGAAATTAACTCTTCTTTTATTTTATCTTGCTTCTTAAGAATATCCTTTTGTTGCTTTTTATCAAGTTGGTGAAATTTTTCATCAGCAATGGGAGCACCATTTTCATCTATTGGAATCGCAATTAGCTCAATAGGAGTGCGCCTGATTGTAAAATTATTAGCCTTTGCTTTTTTATGAATGTCCTTAAAAAGCTCAATCTCTTTTTGTTGAAACTCGTCAATGATATCTTGCCTTTTATCTCCATATTCTTTGCTTTCAAAGGCTTTAATCAGCGCGTTCTGCACTTCTTCAATAAGTTTCCTGATTTCGTTCTTAAAAATTTCCCCACCTCCTTGGGGCAAACTAAGTTTTTTCGGGAAATATGAATCCTTAAAATTGTTGACATAACACCAATCTCCTGGGGAAGGCTCTATTTTGGCTTTTTCCTCCAGAAAATGATTTACTGCTTTGAGTTTGCCACTACCTGGATAACCAGAAACATAAATATTAAATCCACCACTTTTGTTTCCTATTCCAAATTCTAATGCTTTTAACGCTCTCTCTTGACCAATTAATGGCTTTAACGGATACTCTTTTTTTAGTTGTTTCCAGTTTACAACTGAAGTGGCTACCATTCTTCGCAATTGATTAGGTTTTAGCTCGCGTACCATATGTGTTTTTCGTTTAAAAGAAAAAAGATTAGAGAAAGTTACATCAAGTAACAAGGGATATATATGACTTAGGTCATGTCATGTATGGTCTTAATCTTTCTAATTTATAGGATAAATCAAGTACACTTTTTGAAATTAGTATAAAAGGAAATCGGGGCACAAACAAAAAAAACTCTTACAACTTTGCAAGAGGTCTCAAAACCACTCCAAAGGCTTGGGGGCAAGGCGGTGGCCCTCCATTTCCCAAACTTTATCCCATAAAAAAACCCC
>CBDUKE010000113.1:0-8636 GCA_965367725.1 uncultured Maribacter sp.
ACTGATCATTTTTCCGTTTTTAACTTCGCAATCTTTCTGGGTACTTTCAAGCTTGAATTTTAGTTTTAAAAGTGCTTTTTTACAATTTTCGTTTTCCGTTTCCACAAAGGCTTCGACCTTGTGTAATCCTAAATTGTTGTAGGCATGGGTCAAAATCAGGGGCACGGCTTCAGCAATAATGCCACGTCCCCAATTTTCAGGGAGCAGCCAAAAACCGATTTCCGCTTTTTTATTTTCTTTATCCAGGTCATTTAAGCCAGCAGCGCCAAGAAAGGTACCATCGCCTTTTGAGCAAATGGCCCACCAAATACCCGTTGCGTTTTTTTCAAGATTGGAAAACCATGTCATTTGCTCCTTGGTTGCCTCTAAACTCCCAAAACTCACCCCGTAATATTTAATAACATCGGGATGGGACAGGCCATTAAACACATGTTCTAAATCAGTAGCGTTGAATTGCCTAAGACGTATGCGGTCTGTTGCTAGTATTGGATATTCTTTTGTTGTCATTATTTTTTTCTACCTATTAGCAAAAGCGAATCCTCATCCTCAAACTCCTTATAGTACTCCATGGAAAGCATCTCAAAATACGGCTTAAAAAATGCCTTGAGGGCTGCTTTATCATGATAATTGACAAAAAGACCTTTGAAAATTTCCGATCCTTCCCCTTTCCAAAAAGAATGACAGATGATACCCTTAGGGTTGAGAATCTCAAATTGTCTTTTTATGGATTCTGCCAATTCATTGTCGGTTAAATGGTGCATTACCTTGTTTGAATAAATGCCATCAAACTTTTTGTCGGTTCGTAAAGAAATGGCATCAAGTTCAAGAAATTCGCCAGTTGGATTTTTCGCAATCAAATGATCCAGAAATTCAGTTGAATTATCAGAACCTATGACCTGGTACGATTTATCCAGGATTTTCCAATCAGTTCCAGGGCCAGAACCGATTTCAAGTAAGACTGAATTAAGTGGTAAAACCTTTTCAAGTTTTTTGATCAGTTGTTGTCCATTTACACCTTTAGCCAATCTGATGTATTCAGCGACCGTTTCTTTGGTCTTATAATATGCTCCTTTCATATTCTTTTTCTATTGTACAATAACGCTGCGTGTTTTCAATGGATTGCGTTTTTTCTACTGGATTCGGAATACTGGCTTTTAAATCATTTCCTGCATATACTTTTTGATAGTGGGGTCCTTATAAATTTTCTGAACCATAGCTGCATATAAGTTGGTAAATCGTTTATTTTTGGCAAGATCACCAAAAAGGGATTCCTGTTTGATAAAGGCCAGCGGGTCGGTTCTGGTTTGTTCGGCCGCCTTGTGAAGCTCGGCATCCAAGGCATCGATAATTTCAAGGGGCTGCCCATTTTTATCGATTCGTTTATCACTGTAGTAGCACCAGGCAGCAATGACCAATGTGGCGTATTCAATGCTACTTTCCACAGCTAAATTTTCTTGTAGGGTAGCGATTAAAAATTTTGGCAATTTGGCAGAACTTTCCGAACAAATGCGGCTAACGCTGTCCTTGATGTTAGGATTGGCAAAGCGTGCCTCCAAACTGTCTTTGTATGCCGTTAAATCAATCCCTTTCACCTCATCCAATACCGGGGTGGCCTCCTTATCCATAAACGTTCTCAAAAAGGTAACGAAGGTTTTGTCTTCCATACAGGCATTAATGGTTTTGTGCCCGTGTAGCGCTCCCAATATTCCCAACACAGAATGGCCCGCGTTAAGCAATCGGAGTTTCATTTTCTCGTAAGGCTTCACATCGGGAACAAATTGCACACCCACTTTTTCAAATTCCGGTCGCCCATTGGAAAATTTGTCCTCCACGACCCATTGTATGAATGGCTCACAGGTTACCGGCCACTCATCCTTTATTCCGTAGGTATTCGCTAAGTAAGCTATATCCGATGGGGTGGTAACAGGCGTTATGCGATCAACCATACTGTTCGGGAAGCATACCTCCTGATCAATCCATTTGGCCAATGCTGCATCTTGTCGCTTGGCAAATGCGAGTAACATATTACGAACCACATCCCCGTTGTGCTGAATATTATCGCAAGACATGACAGTGAATGCCGGTAGTCCTGCATCACGCCGTTTTTTTAGGGAGGCCGTTAAAAATCCGTATACGGTTTTTGGACTATTCGGATATTTTAATTCGTGTTGTATATCAGGATTTTCAAAGTTGAATTCCCCTGTTGAAGGATTAAAATTATAACCTCCTTCGGTAATGGTGAGCGAGACAATTTTGGTTGCAGGGTCGGCCATGCGCTCTATGACTGGTAATGGGTTATCAACCCCTAGTAAAAAATCGTGGATTGAACCTATTATCCTTGGCACTATCTTACCATCAGGATGCTTAACGATAAGCGTATAAAGACCATCTTGCTTTTTAAGAACGTCGTGTATTTTCTGATCAGCTTCGCGCAAACCTATGCCGCAAATACCCCATTCAGAAGCACTATATTTTTCCAGAAGCTTATGTGTATAAAAAGCTTGATGTGCCCGATGAAAGCCACCAACGCCAATATGTACCATTCCTGCCCTAAGCTCATTTCTGGCGTAAGTAGGACAAGGTATGCGCTCGGCAATAGGTGCCAAATTCTTCTGATTAAGTGGTAAAGTGTTTTCCATAACGATTAAGCTTTTTTTTGTTTTCCCCGTTTTAGTGCCCAATAGGCAGCAACGAAATAGAAAATTGTACAGATGAATGCATATTGATAAAATTGTTCCCGATTGCCTAAGTACATATTTTCATCATTGCTACCGAACAGCACAATACAAGCCAATACTAAGGTAATGATAAGCGCAATAATCGCCAAGGTTTTCAACACCCTTGAGAAAAGGGAATTGTCTTTTATATGCGCTGGCTCCAAGAGGGCTTTTTGCTCTTGAAACTTGGCTATGTTTTCATTGCGTATTTTCTCCTCTTGCTCTTCCTCTGGATATTGGTTCTTGGCGCCATAACGGGAAGCCAGGAAGGTATAGACAAGGATGGTGAAAATCCAAGTAGGGATAAATAGATAAAAGAAAGACATTACATTAAGTGCATTCAATCCAAAACCGAACAACAACCCCAGAGCCCATGAAGCCACAGCGGGAGTGCTAAATGTTAACTTACGATAAGACGACCAATAACGGGTAAATCCTATTCTTGGAAAGATCTGATGTTCGGCAAATACAATTCCACCCACCGGAACGACCAATAGGCCAGCGTAGGTAAGTAGCGGAAGTATTTGCGAAAACACGAAAGGAAAACACGCGATTATTACGGTTACCAAACCTACGCTTAGGGTTGTTTTCATTCGTGAATGGTTATGGAAGATGGCCTGTGCTGCCAATCCGGCCCTATACAGATTGGTTATGGCTGTGGTCCAGCCGGCAACGATCACAATTACAAATCCAGACCAGCCCAATGCATAATAGGCCACATCGCCGGGATCAAGTTCCACTATCGATTTTCCTAGAATCACGGCAGCACCTGCTCCCATGATACCGGCGGCGATCCAAGCGACGTAATGACCGAACATCATTCCTGTACTGGTCGCCAATCCGTATATTTTCTTTTTAGCGAAGCGCAAAAGCGCCATATCTATTAGGCCAAAATGGGTAATGGTATTGGCGGCCCAAGCGAAACCGATCACCTCGATCAATCCAATACCAGGCGCTCCGTTACTATCGACCCCCGTCCATATGGATTGATTCCCCAGCGTTATAAAATCGTCCCACCCAGCGGGAAGGGTTTTGTCCAAAACGTCTAGGGATAGTGCGGGTAAAAGCACCATAGCCCCGCTGGTGAACATCACGAACAACCAAGGGGCACAGATTCCGGAAAATTCGGAAACTGCATTAAAACCATAGATTGCTATGGCCACCACCACTACACCGACACCAAATACAATCAAGATAAACCAGAGATTGGTAGGGTACCAATTGAGTTGGGCAGGTATATCAAAGGCAAAACGAACCGCCGTTGCCGATACTGTGATCATAGCGGCCGATATTACCGCAAAAATGATAACGTTCGCCCAATTGTAGAGTTTGGTCATCGAATCACCGGCAACCTTATTGAGATAGGTGTATAAACTTAGTCGCGTATCGACCGCGATAGGGGAAGTAATAAATGTCCAGCTGAGAACGGCCAAAATATTACCGATCAATAGTCCCAATAAAATGTCCATTGTTTTGGCGCCCAAGGCGACAAATGTAGCTCCTATGACAAATTCGGTTGCGGCGACATGCTCGGCGGCATATAGTCCTGCAAAATGGGTCCAATCATGTAATTTATGCTTGGCAATTGGTAATTGTTCTTCTTCTAGATCTTCGAACTGTTGATAATCGTTGGTCGTGTTCATTTTTTAAGTTGGCTTTAGCAATATGATTCCTATTCTTTTTTAAAGGTTAGCATCCAATCGTATAAATCAACATCAAATTTATCATAAAATTGATAGTGATCTCTACCTGCTCCATTGTAGGTTGTCGTCCAAGCATTATGCCCTAAATTAGGATAAACGGTTACCCTTGCCTCAATAATTGGGTTAGTGAGGTTAATGGCCTGTACTAAGGGAACAGATCCAAAATTCACATAGGCCTCAACCGTTGTATCACGAGCACCATGAAAAGCCCAAATAGGTACTTTCCTTAAATTATCAATCAAGTGTGCTGCCCCAGAAGCACTTATGGGCACTATAGCAGCAGCATAATTATCCTCAATTTCCCCGACATAGTACCAGCATCCTCCTCCTCCCAAACTCAATCCTGTTAAATAGATGCGATCGGTGTTGATTTGATAGGTACTTATAAGGTATTCGATGAAGCTATGTGTTAGGGAAGGTGCCCAATACGGAGTGGTCAATTGCGGAGAAACAACTATGAATGGGTAGTTCGGGTTCCATTGACCAGCTTTTATTAATCTTGGAGGGCCACTTGATAAAACATTTTCAAGGGGTTCATTCCCCAAATTGCTATTCCATCCATGTAAAAAAATAATCAGAGGATACTCAGGTCCATCAGCGGTATAACCACTAGGGGTATAAACATAATGACCGTAATTGGCCGAGGTTGAGCCTAATGGAAAAGCGGTATGGTTTCCGCCCGTATCTTCTGGTAAGATGGCCAGGTCACTATCATCTATACTGATTTCAAATGGAGCAACTGGTTCATTTTCTGCCGAACTATCAGTATTCAAGGTATCTATTATAATTTCAGCATTCCCAGGTTCATCGCTACTTTGACATGAACCAAGGCATAGCATGAATACTGTTAAATGTAGAAAATGCTTCATAGGTACTAAGCTATAATAATAATTTTCCGTATTTGTTGCCAACGGTTTTGTATATGGGCCGCCTTAATGGTGTTTATATGTTGTTTCCATTAAATCTCTAATCCCTCAAAGTATGCAGCCACTGGAATTATCCTTCATTTTGCTTTACATATACCTCTATCCTTAGCATCACATCTTTTAATTCTTCTAATTGGGATACAATTACTGGTAATAGATCCTTGGTGGACCAATGCCAATTAGCGGCATTACTTTCCAATTCATCCTTGATGCCTTTTAAGCCATATAATTCATCTTCCGAAATATAGGGCTTAAACAGCGTACTTTGCTTTTTTTGATATTTCGCCAGTCCCTTTTCAGAGATCAACTCCACATCAATGGCGTTCATAAAAATATAGTTTGTTGAATATATGTTTTTGGTTTCCTCTAAATGGTTGTAAAGGGTAACGATTTTATTTCTAAGGTCGTTATCGCTGATAATACCAAGTTTGGCACTTGATTTCATTTCATTGTAGGTAGCATTATTACTTACAAAGGATATGGGTTGCAACACATTATTGATGTAACCTCTAATGGCCTTATTAAAGCTTTCGCGATTGTTGTCTTTATGGAGCTCGGAAAGAAAATTTTGAATGATGGGAAGATTGTTTTGAAAGTCCAATTTTTCTTGATGCAGATAAAGGCTATCTGCTAAAAGATCGTGCTTCATTTGCTTCAGATAATAAATCTCCGTCTTTTTATTGATGTGATTTTGGTTTGCAGTATTGATTTGTAGCGCAATTAAAATACCAATAACAACCAGTAAAATCTCACCAATGGCATATCTCATATATTTCAATGGCTTATTATCATCTGCCATTTTTTTACGAATTTTTCGAAAGTAGTTTATCATTGGTAAATGGTTGGTTATAATGAAGCTGACGGCACTATAAGGGCTGCTTTAATGGCCTTTTTTTACCCGTAGCTTATTTATTTTTGACATGTTTTTCTAGCCATTGATCTTGTTCCCATAGTAAATGAAGTATACTTTCCTTAGATCTATAGCCATGGCTTTCTTTTGGTAAAATCACTAGGCGAACTGTAGCCCCCAAGCCCTTTAAGGCATTAAAATAACGCTCACTTTGCATGGGATATGTTCCAGAGTTATTGTCTGCCTCTCCATGAACCAATAATAAGGGTTGATTCATTTTATCGGCATGCATAAAAGGGGACATTGTATTATAAACATCAGGGGATTCCCAATAATTACGTTCTTCCCTTTGAAAACCAAATGGGGTTAAGGTTCTGTTATAGGCACCACTTCTTGCAATACCAGCAGCAAATAAATCGGAATGGGATAGCAGGTTTGCTACCATAAAAGCACCGTAACTGTGACCTCCCACAGCAACTCTGTTTCTATCAATATAGCCCAAGTTATCAACGGCATCTATTGCGGCTTTTGCATTTGCAACCAATTGTGCTCTAAAAGTGTCGTTAGGTTGGGCATCACCCTCACCCACAATTGGGAAAGAAGCATCATCTAAAACCACATACCCCCTTGTTACCCAATAAATCATGGAGCCATAAGATGGGTAGGTAAACTCATTGGGATTATTAGTGCTTTGGCCTGCACTCGATTTATCCTTAAATTCAGTAGGGTATGCCCATAAGATCATGGGCATTTTTTCATTGCCGTTCTTATCATAACCTTTAGGCAAGTATAGGGTTCCAGAAAGTTCTAAACCATCATCCCGTTTGTATTTGATTACTTCCTTATGAATATTTTGAATACTGATAAAAGGGTTTTCAAATGAAGTTAATTGGGTTGTTTGATTTCTTTTAAGATCCTTTAAATAATAATTGGGGTATGCTTTGGGAGATTCAATACGTACCAATAATTCGTTCTTTTTAGGATCGTAATTTCTTAGATCCTCAAGTTTGTCTGTATAGGCTGATTGATAAATTCGTTTCTTTTTGGTGTCTTTTAAATTTACTTGGTCTACAAATGGGAATTGTCCTTTTTCAGTATAGCCATCACCTATTAAAAAGGCATTGTCTTTTAGAATAGTTAAAATTGGACTTCCCATATGATTTCTTTCAGTCACAAAATCTCCAGGATCGCTATACGTATCTTGATAATTTCTATCTGACAGGATCACTGGTTTTTGGGATGTATTGGAAGGATTGAAAATATAGGTTTTGGTATTTCTGGTATTCCACCAATAATCATGGGCAATTGCTATCGAATTATTTCCCCATTCAATAGCATTAACCCGATTGATGGTTTTTAAAATACTTTTATCACCCGTGTTAAAAGGGGCTTCCAATTCAAATACTTCATCTCTATAAGCTACTTTATTTTCGGGATCACCATCATCCAATGCTTTTGTATAAACTAGTGTGGCTGGTTTGTCATTTCTCCATCTAAAGTTTCTTTTTCCTTTTCTGACCGACATAAAACCTTTGGGAAGATCTTCAATTAAAGGAACTTCAACTACCGTTTCCACTTTTTTGCCGTCTTTCGTATAAATTGTCGTTTTTGAGGGAAATCGTCGGTAAGGGACCAAATAAGAAAAAGGCTTATGCACCGTATTTACTTTTACATAATTACCATCCGGAGAGAAATTTATTGATGTATAAATGTCGCTATCCAACCACTTTTCTTTTTTCCCATCCAAGGATACCTTATAAATCTCTGATAGCGCAAGTTGTTCAAAATTATGCTCGTCGCTTTTGTTTTTTAATAAATCCTGATAGGTTCTATTTTGTGCTTTTTTACCGTCGTTGACAGAAATAGTAGGTCCTAATGGGATGGCGGTTTTTGTGTTAATAAGTGGCTCCCTATTTTCTGGGATGGTTTTAACCAGTAACGTTTGGCCATCTTCAAACCAATTGATCACACTACCAATATTTGCATTTATATTGGCACTTGTTAGTTTACTTACTGAAGAAGTGACTATATCGAGAACCCAAACTTCAACACCATCTGATGTGGTATTTGTTAATGCTAACTTTTTTTGATCGGGAGACCAGTTAAAGTTGGTTAACTTGGGATTATTGGGCAATCCTTTTACTTGTGAAATTACGTCTCCTTTTTTCTTTAGACTTTTAATTTTAACATTATTAAAATAAGTAACCCTACTTCCTATATTGGTTTTTGGGTCAATACGCAAACCGCCAAGACGAAGTTCTTCTTGTGAAAGTTCTTCAATGGATTTATAAGCATCCCGAAATAACAATATCATATACGTTTTACTATCATCTAAAAGAACCCTTGGGGCTCTTGGTACATCAACCAATTCTAAAATTTCTTGTGGCGGTTTTTGATAGATGGCATTTTCTTGGGCATTGACTGTTACTATTGCTAGTAA
>CBDUKE010000114.1:0-8546 GCA_965367725.1 uncultured Maribacter sp.
TTGCCGATAGGCAAATTGGCCATATGTTAGATTGTTATGAAAGTGAGGTCTATAACAAACGTACTGAGCTTAATATCAATCGTGTCTACAAATTGGTGGATACCTGTGCTGCGGAGTTCAAGGCAATGACGCCCTACTATTATTCAACCTTTGAGGCCGAGTATGAAACCGCGGATGGGGTTAGAAAGGTCGAAAACGATAGTATCGTTACCGACAAGAAAAAGATTGTGGTACTGGGTTCTGGCCCAAACCGTATTGGTCAGGGAATAGAATTTGATTATTGTTGTGTACATGGCGTTTTGGCCGCTGCCGAATGCGGATATGAAACTATCATGATCAATTGTAATCCCGAAACGGTTTCCACAGATTTTGATACCGCCGATAAGCTCTATTTTGAACCTGTGTTCTGGGAGCATATTTATGACATTATCCGTCATGAGAAGCCAGAAGGTGTTATTGTTCAACTAGGGGGTCAGACGGCATTAAAAATTGCTGAAAAGCTTGATAAATATGGAATTAAGATCATTGGCACCAGCTTTAAAGCATTGGATTTGGCCGAAGATCGCGGTAGTTTTTCAGAACTTTTGAAAGAAAACAATATTCCTTTTCCAGAATTTGGAGTGGCCGAAACTGCAGATGAAGCATTGGAATTGGCCGACATCTTAGATTTTCCATTATTGGTACGTCCTTCTTATGTTTTGGGCGGACAAGGAATGAAAATTGTGATCAACAAGCAAGAATTGGAAGAGCATGTTGTTGATTTGCTACGAAAAATACCGAACAACAAATTACTCTTAGATCATTATTTGGATGGTGCCATAGAAGCGGAAGCTGATGCCATTTGTGATGGTACGGATGTTTATATCATTGGTATTATGGAGCATATAGAGCCCTGTGGTATTCATTCTGGGGACTCTAATGCCACATTACCGCCGTTTAATTTAGGGGAGTTTGTAATGCAACAAATCAAAGATCACACAAAGAAAATCGCATTGGCTTTGAATACTGTGGGTTTAATCAACATTCAGTTCGCAATCAAAGATGATATTGTGTATATAATCGAGGCAAATCCAAGAGCTTCAAGAACGGTTCCATTTATTTCTAAAGCGTATAAAGAACCTTATGTAAATTATGCTACAAAAGTGATGTTGGGGGAGAAGAAGGTGAAAGATTTCAACTTCAATCCTCAATTGGAAGGTTTTGCGATAAAGCAACCGGTTTTCTCATTCAATAAATTTCCGAATGTGAACAAGAATTTAGGTCCAGAAATGAAGAGTACGGGTGAAAGCATCCTTTTTATTGATAGTTTAAAGGATGATGAATTCTACAATTTGTATTCTAGAAGGAAAATGTATTTGAGTAAATAATTTATGTACTCCATTGGGTATGGTAAATACCCTCCCGGTCTATTCTTTCATAGGTATGTGAGCCAAAATAATCCCGTTGTGCCTGTATCAAATTCAACGGTAGCGTAGCTGATGTAAAAGCATCAAAATAAGTCAATGAATTTGAGAGTCCTGGCGAAGGGATTCCATTTCTTACCGCAAAAGAGATTAATTTTCTAGCTGATTGTACTGTAGCTTCAACATTTTTAATGAATGATACGTCCAAAAGCAAATGTGAAAGGTTATTATTGTTGGAATAAGCCATAGCAATATCTTTTAAAAGTCCAGCCCTGATTATACAACCTGCCCTCCAAATTTTGGCTATTGTACTTAAATTCAATGCGTAACCATATTCCTTGGAAGCTTCTTTCAGTTGATGAAAACCTTGGGCGTAGGTAAGGATAAAACCAAAATATAGGGCTTCTTCTGCCCAATGCTCCAAATCAGTTTTAGCTAACTTTTCCAAGCGTGTTTTCGAATAGGCTTTACTAGCCTGTTGGCGCTCTTCCTTTAAAGCAGAAATTTCGCGCATACTTACAGCAATATCAATAGAAGGTATTGGGATGCCTAAATCCATCGCGTTTTGGGATGTCCATTTTCCGGTTCCCTTTTGTTTGGCCTTATCCAAGATCTTATCTACCAAATACCCTTCACCTATTTCATCTTCTTTTTTGAGTATTTCCGCAGTGATTTCAATTAAAAACGACTGTAACCTTCCTTGATTCCATTTATCAAAGATTTCGTGCAGTTCTTTGTTGTTATGATCACCTGCCCTTTTAAGAATATCATAAATTTCGGAGGTCAACTGCATCAATCCATATTCTATCCCGTTATGCACCATTTTTACATAATTTCCCGCTGATTTGGGGCCTAAATAAGCCACACAGGGCTCTGCCTCATATTTGGCAGACACAGCTTCAAAAATAGGCTGAACTACTTTATATGCTTCATTTGAACCTCCCGGCATAATACTTGGACCGAATCTCGCCCCTTTCGCACCCCCTGAAACCCCGGCACCAAAGAAATTAATACCTTTTGATTTTAAGTATTCTTCTCTTCTATCCGTATCGGTAAAAAATGAATTGCCGCCATCAATTATAATATCTCCCTTGTCCAGATGGGGTATTAGACCTTCAATAACCTTATCCACAACTATTCCGGCAGGTACCAATAGCATGATTTTTCTTGGAGCGGATAATGACTGTATAAATACCTCTATATTGGAAGATGCGTTTATTTTATTGGTGTCGTCGCCTTCGGTTAACAGTGCTTTCACCTTGTCCTCGTCAAGGTCATGACCAAAGGCTGTAAATCCATTATCAGCAACATTCAAAATGAAATTCCTTCCCATGACACCTAAGCCAACTAATCCAAAATCATAAGTTACATCATCCATGAATGCGTGTTATTTTTTATATTTGATTTTTACGTTTTCACCTTTTAATTGCTCCAAATAATCTTCAACCTTAAATTTTGACGCCATGAATTTTGAACTTCTTTTCATTGCCTGGTCTTTACGCCTTATACTTCGGCTAAAGCGTCTTACGCCTTGCTTATTCTCAATAATCAACCCAGGTACAGGTACATTATTGCCATGTTCATCTTTGGCTACCATCGTAAAGTAAGATGAATTACAATGCTTTTTCTCTCCGGTGGTGATGTTTTCCGATTCCACACGAACACCTACAACCATTGATGTTTTGCCTGTGTAATTGATAGAGGCCCGTAAGGTCACAAGTTCACCGACCTCAATAGGATTCATAAAATCGACTTTATTCACTGATGCCGTAACGCAATAATGATGTGAGTGTTTTGATGCACAGGCAAATGCAATTTGATCCATAAGGTTTAAAATATGTCCTCCATGTACTTTTCCACTAAAATTGGAATGGGAGGGGAGCATTAGTTCCGTTATGGAGACATGGGATTCTTCGGCAGATTTGAAATTTTGCATTTGTTATTTTCTAAAATGAGGGGATTCTTCTTTTTCCACATTGGTAACAAAGTATTTGGTGTCGCCCAACCAGAAAAAAGTGGCGTACCGCTCTACATAATTGAGTTTTACATATTCACCTTGATACTCTTTCAGTTTTTCTATTGCCTCCTTATCCTTGTCCAATATAGAAAAGGTGAAAATTTGTGCCCCGGAAATTCCTTGGCTGATTTCTCCTTCCCATGTTTTGGCCAATACGCCCTTACGACTAATTTTGATCAATTCACCGGACCGAACACCTTCACTATAGGGCACAAAGTAAATGAATGCGTAGATTAAAAAGAAAACAGCAATAATCGCTATTATGGTCAATGCAAAGATCTTTTTCATAGTTCAAGTTTAGGTTCCTCTTCAAAATCACCTTCTTGGGCGCGTTTGAGTATAGGTTCCGGGATAGATTTTTTTGCCTTGGCACCCATCTTTTTCAATTTTTCAACGCTGGTTACCAAATTGCCCCTACCTTCTACCAATTTGTTCATGGCCCCTTTGTATTCGATTTTCGCCTCGTCCATTTTTTTACCAACCTTGGTCAGATCAGATACAAAGCCTTCAAATTTGTCATACAAAGCACCTGCTTGTCTTGCAATCTCTATGGCATTTCTTTGATGTTTTTCATTGTTCCACATACTATCGATAGTACGAAGTGTTGCCAATAAGGTAGATGGGGTTACAATAACAATATTCTGTTCAAAAGCCTTATTATATAATGAGGTGTCCTGATTAATGGCAATGGCAAAAGCTGGTTCAATGGGTATGAACATCAATACAAAGTCAGGACTCTCCATTTCATATAGATCTTCATACTTTTTGGCGGACAATTGGTCAACGTGTTTACGAATGGAGTTGATATGGTCCTTTAGGAATTTTTCCTGTAATTCGTCCTCGGTATTTATATATCGTTCATAATCGGTAAGGGAGACCTTGGAATCGACGACCATTTTCTTTCCGTCTGGTAAATGGATGATGACATCAGGAAGTACACGCGTACCGTCTTCCAAGGTAAAACTCTGCTGTACAGAATATTCACGGTCTTTTTCCAATCCTGATTTTTCAAGAACCCGCTCCAAGACCAATTCGCCCCAATTGCCTTGTATCTTGCTGTCCCCTTTTAATGCTTTGGTCAAATTCTCTGCTTCTTGGGTAATTTTCAGATTTTGATTTTGAAGGTTCAACAATTGCTCCTTGAGGGCAGAATGCATGCTAATACTCTCCTTTTGTGATTGCTCTACCTTATCCTCGAAAGTCTTTATCTTCTCTTGCAGAGGAGAAAGAATGCTCTTAATGTTCTTTTGGTTTTGCTCCGTAAACTTGGTGCTTTTTTCATCCAAGATTTTATTGGCTAAATTTTCAAATTCCTTCGTGAATTTCTCCTGCAACTGCTCAACCTCTCCTTTCTGCTCTTTGTTCTTTAAGGCTAAATGTTCCAAATCTGACTGATACCGCACAATTTCATTGCCTAATTGTTCTTTCTCGGTACGCAGTTCCTCTTTTTCATTTTCAAGCCCAAGATTACGATTTTCCAGATCCTTTTTGGCAAGTTCAAGCTGTCTACGCTCCTCTTCCAGGGTACTTTGTTGGGATTTTGTCTTGAGGTTTTTGATGTAATTGCCCAGAAAGTAACCTATGGCAATGCATATTAACCCAATCATTACGTATATGAGATATGAATTCATTGTAGTTTCAACTTCTTTAGCGTAAAGATAAAGGTTTGACTTTAAAAAAATAAGGCTCTAAAGGTTACTTTTCAATCTTAAATGAACCCGTTTTTGCATCGAACTTAACGGTGTCTTTAGGAAACAATCTTTCAAAAGATTGATTTTGGATCAATTCACAAGGTTCTCCAAATTCATGTGATTCATTGTTCATAATCAATATTTTATCACAAAGCTGAATGGCCATTTCAATTTCATGACTCGTAAACAAAATGGTTTTCCGGGTTTTATGGGCGATGGATTTTAAAAGTTTTAGAATTTGGACTTTATGATGGAGGTCTAAGTGAGAGGTCGGTTCATCCAATAATATGATTGAAGTGTCTTGTGTTAAAGCCCTTGCAATCATGACCCGTTGTAATTGGCCATCACTGAGTTCGTAGCACTTTTTGTTTTTCAACTTGTCTAAATCCACCACTGAAATTGCTTCTTGGATTTTGCTTTTATCAGTATCTGATAATTTACCAATCCAATTGGTATAAGGCTGTCGGCCCAAGGCAATAAGCTCTAGAACCGTCAAATTTTTTGACGCTAAGGGTTCTGTTAAAACAACGCTTATCGTTGAGGCTAATTCCATTGTGGAATAGTTTTTTAAATCTTTGTTCCCCAGTACTATTGAACCTGATAATTTGGGTTGCACTTTTCCTAGGGTTCTTAATAGGGTAGACTTGCCAATACCATTCACGCCAACAACGGCAGACAATTCACCTTGTTGTAAGGCAAAGTTCAGCCTATCAGCAATTACATTGGTTTCTTTTTTCGATTTATAACCAATGCAAAGATCTATAACTTTAAGTGCGATATGTTCGTTTTTTATCCTGATAAGGTCATATTTAAAAAATCATTTTCTTTTTTCGGACAAGCAACCAAATCACCACTGGAGCTCCTACAATAGATGTAATGGCATTAATAGGCAAGACATTGGCAGAAGTTGGTAATTGGGCGATCGTGTCGCAAATCAACATTAAAATGCCTCCATAAATCAATACTGCTGGCACTAATACTTTATGATTCGTTGTGTTGAAAATTTGTCTAGTCAAATGTGGTACTGCCAAGCCAATAAAAGCTATGGGTCCTGCGAAAGCAGTGATTCCCCCGGCCAATAATCCTGTTGCAATGATGATGATATAGCGCGATTTTTTTAAATTGACCCCTAAACTGCGGGCATAATTTTCGCCCAAAAGCAATGAATTTAGAGGTTTTATAGAAATGATACTAAGCAATACGCCAAGTACTACAATAACTAAAAGTAGTAAAAGTTGTTGCCAAGAAAGATTGCCAACACTACCAAAAGACCAATAAATATATTGTTGTAGTTTTTCTGCATTGGTGAAATATGAAAGTACACTGACAATCGCTGCGGTTATACTACCGAACATGAGGCCGATAATCAATAATGCCATGGTATCCTTAATGCGATAAGCGACCACTACCACAACCATAAGAACTAAAAAACTCCCTATACTAGAAGCAACTGCAAGGGACACATCATTCACAAGCCCAAAAGAAAATAAGCCAGAAAACATGGAAGCACCCATTATTAATAAGGCTGCACCCAAGCTTGCACCAGAGCTAATTCCCAATACAAAAGGGCCCGCTAAAGGGTTTCTAAAAAGGGTTTGCATTAATAATCCGCTCAATGCAAGACCACTGCCTACAAGAATGGCAGTAAAGGCCTTGGGAATTCGATAGTTCAATACTATATATTTCCAGGCATCATTAGATAAATCCCCTCCCAGAATTGCATTAAAAGTATCCCTAAAAGGAATTGACTCAGAGCCCAAACTAATGTTGATGACAAAACACAGCAATAGGGCCATAAATAGGAGTAGAAAAGGGAGGCTATATTTCTTGGTTTTTTCCAATTAGTTCAATGGCTTATAAAAGAATAGTTCGTGTTCGGGTAAAAGCGATGGATGAAAAATGTGTATTAAATCTTTTAAAACCAAATCAGGCCGGTTAGGGGCTAGTTCGTAATACAATAATCCTCCTGTTTCTCCTTTTGTGTTTGCAAATGTATAAATGTTCTTGTTTTTGAATGCTTCAAATTGAAGGTAATGGACATTGGCATCTTCCATTTCTTGATATGATGTGAATTGAGATGGGGAAATCCAAAAATCAGTATGCTGCCCCTTCGCCAAAACACTTTCAATGCTCAAATTAAGACTGCCTGTTTGTTCCGAATCAGACCAGGGGTAATTGGTGTTGGCATCTTCCAAGAATTGTGAAGCCCAGCTATTTCCTCCTGGTAAATACCAAACATCTTTGTACAATGCACCACTTAATACAATGGGTTTTTTTTTCGCTTTTTTTGCCAAAGCTTTGGTCCTGTTATAGGAATCAGCAATTTTCTTGAAAATACTATCTGCCAATTGTTCTTTTTGAAAGAAGGGAGCGAAAAACTTTATCCATTCTGCTTTTCCTAATGGGGATTCCTCCGTCCAATCGCCATTATATACCACTGGAATGTTGGAACGCTGTAGGGTTTCGTAAGCTTTATTTTGGCTGTTTATGCTAAAACCAATAACAAGCTCAGGGTTCAACGCAATGACCATTTCGGTGTTGATCGCTTCATTATTGCCCAACTCTTTTATAAGACCATTTTTAATGCGCTGTCTTGTTTTTTTAGAGGAAATATATTGTGTATCAGGAAAGCCTATTAATTTATCAATAACCCCAAGGGCCTCTAATGTTGGTATATGGGTAGTAGAAGTCGCTACAATATTGTCAACGGGGATTGGGACTATGACATCAAATTCCTCTTTGTTCAGTGTGATTGAAGTCATTTTACGTTTTGGGACCAAGGCATATTTGAATCCTGCCTTGGCATTTGGCCATGGTGATGATAAGCTTATAACGGTTATGCCGGACACCCTTTTTTCAATTGAAAATCCCTTGGCATAATCAATGGCGTACGTTGTTTCATTCTTGGTGGCCTGTAAAGTTTCCTTTTTGATCTCCTTACAAGATATGAAGCATAAAACAATAAAAATAACAAGGGTAATTCTCATCTATAAGCTGAATAAGGGAAATCTAATTATTTGGCATAAAATTTCTGCAAGGTAACAAATGTCACAATTTATAAGGTTATTGTATTTTACTTTTGATGAAAATTCAAGTATGCGGGATAGTTCTAATACCGTAATTTATATTGTAGCAGGGATTATTGTACTTCACTTTGTTGTTGGCTTTATTTGGTTGGCCATAAAACTCACTAAGAAAAAAGAGGATAAGTAATATTTTCGGTTTATTTTTGCTACGAATTTTGGTTTTATCACTTTCACGGTGACTAAATTAAAAGGGAATCCAGTGAAAATCTGGAACTGTTCCCGCAACTGTAAGCATGTGCTGAACTTTGTTCAGTACCTAACTTTTTATAAGGTTAGTTGTTATATACTTCATACCACTGATAATCTCGGGAAGGTTGTATGGCAAATTGCAAGTCAGGAGACCTGCCAA
>CBDUKE010000115.1:0-8370 GCA_965367725.1 uncultured Maribacter sp.
AATGATTTATAGAACGCACAAGGTTACATATATTAAAACCCTTTTTGTCTCCATCATGGTATACTTCGTATGCTTTATGGCGGTAGGGCAGAAAGAACCCCAATATACCCAATACATGTATAATATTGGGAGTTTCAACCCGGCCTATGTAGGTACTGTGGAAACGCCTGAAATTTCTGGCCTTTACCGTGCCCAATGGATTGACATTCCTGGTGCCCCAAGAACCTTTAGGTTTGGGGTGAATGTTCCCTTCGCGAACGAGAAAAATGGCTTGGGATTTAATGTGGTTAGTGATCAATTAGGACCTTCTACCCAGACGTATGTAGATGTGGCTTATTCGTATCAGGTAAGTGTATCTGATAATACCAAACTCTCTTTCGGGTTGGATGTTGGTGGCTCTTTCTTGAATGTTGATTTTTCCAAAGGATCTTTTGAAATCGAAAATGAACCTTTGTTAAACACCGAAACCGTAAATAAGTTCTATCCCACGATTGGTGCGGGCACATTTTTATATTCCGATGATTGGTATGTAGGACTATCAATCCCCAACTTCTTGACCAACGGAATCTATGGCGATGAAGTTGCCGTTTTAGTTGAGGATAAAGTGCAATTCAATTTTATCGGGGGATATGTTTTTGACCTGTCTGAAGCGTTGAAATTCAAACCCGCCTTTATGCTCAATTACTTACAAGGTTCACCAGTAAATATGAACTTGTCAACTAACTTTCTGATTAATGATGTGGTTACCCTAGGTGCTTCATATAGGGTCGATAATGCCCTAAGTGGTTTGGCAGGCTTTCAGGTATCAAGTGGCATGTTCGTAGGATATTCCTATGATTACAATACCAATGGCCTTGGTGAATTCAACAATGGCTCACATGAGATAATACTTAAATTTTATCTTGGTAAAGGTAGTTCTAGGAGTAGGCAGCCCAAAACTAAAAATGCGAAGGGCAAGCCTAAGCAAATTGATACTCCAAGGTTCTTCTAATAATGAATGAAAACATTAATATGAAAACAAAGGCTTTAATAGTATTCTGTTTTACGATGCTGGCAACATCTTTCGCCCAAGAAAAAAAATCGAAGGCAGATAATTTATTTTATGGCTATGATTATAAAAATGCAATTGTAGAATATCAAAGCGAAATGGCAAAGGCACCCTTGAACAATGGACAATTATTGAACATGGCCGATTCCTATTTCAAATTGGGAAACTTCGAAGATGCATCTAAAATCTACCTAGACGTGCATAAAAGAGACACTATAATGTCTAGTCACCGATTTAATAAAATGTTACAAAGTCTGGCAAAAACATCAAATACTGATAGGGTAAAAGCCTTTCTAAGTGCAAAACAGGCGTCTTTTTCTAACGAGCTGTTGGAAAATGCGGATTTTAATTATGAATTATTGAATTCTGAAATGGGAGATGATGTAGATTTCCAGATTTTCAATATTGATGGTAATAGTCCGCAAGCAGATTTTGCGCCCAGTTTTTTTAAGGATAAGTTGCTTTTTAGCACGGGCAGGATTCAAAAATCGAAAAGCACCTATGTACCTTCTGGAGAGTCGTTTCTGGATATTTATGTAGCCCAGATTAATTCTGATGGAAATATTTTCAGTGCCACCCCATTTACAGAAATACCTAATTCAAAGTTTCATGAAGCTACGCCCTACTTTTCAGAAGAGATAGGTAAATTGTTTTACATACTATCGAATACCCAGGGAGGAGAACTTCGTTATGATGAAAATGGCAAGAATTCGTTGGCCATTGGGATGTCGGATACAAAAGGGGATCTGCGTTTTCTTCTTAAGGATTTGAGCACATCATTCTATTATCCGTTTTACGACGCAAAGTCTTCTAAATTATATTTTGCCGCCAACTTTGAGGAAGGTTTTGGGGGTACAGATATTTACTATGTGTATACGAATAATGGGCAGATCATGTCTGAGCCTACGAATTTGGGCCCTAGGGTAAATTCACCTGGAAACGAAATAGCTCCCTACATCCTTGATGGTAGCCTTTATTTTTCATCTGATATTTTTTATGGCATCGGGGGTATGGATATGTATAAAACAAATATGCATTCAGACGGTTCTTTTAGCATACCTATAAATCTAGGTAAAGGTATAAACACAACATTTGATGACTTTGGTCTTATTCTCAAGGACAATGACCCAGATGGGCTTTTAGGCTATTTTTCTTCCAACAGAAATGGCGGCAAAGGGAATGATGATATTTATGGATTTAGGACCAAAGAAAACCTTGGTCTAAAAACATTTGCATTAAAAGGGAGGGTGCTTAATCTGAATTCAAAAAGCGGCGTTGTTAAAGCACAGGTAAGACTATTGGGTAACGATGGGGGTGTCCTAAAGGAGGCATATACAAACGAAAATGGGGATTTTAGGTTAGAAATTCCGTGGAGAGAACAAGTCACAGTTCAAGCTACAAAAGACCGACATTCTATTTTTTCGGTTACATACAATGAAAATGAATTTGATGGTGTACAGAAAGGAGCCTTCAATATCGGACTTTCATTAATTGACGATGTATTGACCGAAAAAGAAGGAAAACAGCTGGTTAAAATTCAAAAATTCTATTTCGATACGGGCAATGCAGAGATTACACCTAAAATTAAAACTGAGTTGGATAAGGTTGTTGACGCTGTACAACGATTTCCACAATTAAAACTGGCCATAGAATCACATACGAATAGCAAGGGTAGCAATAGGTCTAATAATCAGCTTTCCCAAAAACGTGCAGATGCCATTAAAAGCTATCTTATACAAAATGGCCTCTCGGCATCCAATATTCTTAGTGCCACGGGTTATGGAGAGGATAAACTGATCAATAATTGTGCAGATGGTGTCTTTTGCCTAGATTTTCTACACAATCAAAACGAGCGGACAAATATCGTAATTGCTAATTTTGATGAGCTTTGATCCTATAGGTCAATAACCTATGCGTTCATTAAAAAATGACTATCCAAAAATAGTATGCTGAGAATAAGCCTAGGAATAATATCCCTAAATAGGTAAGCCATTGTAACCCTTTTTTGGGTCTAAATTCCTTGGGTATTTCTGAACTCATAACATTTTTCAAATTCATATAACCAATTATCGGGGCTACTACGAATGAAACAAAAGTGGCAAGTGCTACCAATTCTCCCATATTGGCACCAAACGCTGCGATAACCAAGAAATTAATAAAGGCCAATACCGTTACACCTAAGGCAAAATAGCCCTTTTTCCCTGTTAGCTTGGTTTTTGGGTTCAGTAAATCTATGATATCCAAACTTACCCTAGCGACCGCATCGTGGGCCGTCATACAAGTACTGAACATAGTTGCAAAGGCTGAAATAGCGATAAAAATATAAGCCCATGGTCCAATATGCGTAGTGAACAGTTGAACCACTTGATCGGCAAAAGTCACTGCATTGCCACTTAATTCGGTGTTGGTTCCATAAAGGGTCATCCAACCTATGACCAAAAAGAATAGGGCCAAAAGAGCAGTCAAAAAGTAACCTACATTAAATTCTTGTAGCGACTCCTTCAACGAAGGTTTAGAGCCGCTTTCTTTCCATTTTTCAATACTCCATAAACTGACCCAGCTTGAGGCTTCAACGGTTGTGGGCATCCAACCCATCAATCCAATTAAGAACAATATTCCCACTTCATTAAAAATAGGAGTAGGGGTAAACCCTTCAACAGGCTCGACATTACCATTGAATACCACGAGGGCTGTAGTGACGATCAACGCGACAAATAGTATTGAAACAACGAATTTCAATGAAATTTCCAGAAATTTATATCGGCCAATAATAAGCAGGCCCGAGATAAAAATAAACAGGCCCAAAGCGACTCCACTAATTGAAACATTTGATATGCTGAACAGATTTATAAATAAACCTGCGGTTACAGTGTAAAGCGCCGCTAAAATGGTAAACGTAGTAATTAGGGTTATAAAGGCGTAAAACCATAAATAGCCTTTGCCGCGGTTTAGATAGCCTTCGATTAATGTTTTACCAGTAATATTCGTATAACGAACCCCGAATTCAAAAAAGGGGTATTTGAAAATATTTGCAAGGACAATGGGGATAACCATAAGCCATCCATATTGGGCCCCGGCTTTTGTAGACAATACCAAATGGGAAGTGCCAATGGCCATACTGGCGAATAAAAGCCCTGGGCCAAGATTTTTAATAAGGGTTTTGAATTTTGACATTTTGGGAAATTGTTCTTCCTAAAATTAACTTTTTAATTCAAATAAGTCTTAGAATTATTTTATTTCAATCTTATTCCCGTAAAACTTGGGCTCGGTATTTAAGACCAGGTCAATAAAGACCTTTACACGTGCAAAATATTCTCGAAACTGGACCTTGAATCCTTGCTTGCCTTTTAAATCCTTGGCATTGAAACCTATTGCATGTAAGCCTTTCTGGTCGGCCAAATAGATGGCTCGTTCATTATGGAATTTCTGCGAGATAACAGTTACACTATCCAGTCCAAACACGACATTGGCCCGCACCATGGAATCCAAAGTTCGAAAACCGGCATAATCCAAAAATATTTTATCCAGGGGGATACCATTGGCAATCAGGTCTTTTTTGATCGTACTTGGCTCATTATAATAAATAGTTCCGTTATCCCCGCTAACAAGCACATAATCAATTTTATTGGCTTCAAAAAGTGCTACAGTAGCCTTTATGCGATTTGTGTAATACGGGTTTGCATGGCCAGATAAAAGCTTTTTTGAAGTGCCCAGAACCAAACCTACACGGTTTTTGGGAATGTTGTCAATAGAAGAAAAAGTTTTATGCTTTGCTGAAGCTTCAATAATAAAGTTACATAGAAAAATCACTAGTAGCGGAATGATGACTAAGATCCCTGTTATCTTAAGAAGTTTCTTTTTCATTAATTACATTGAAGTGTACACTAAAGGTAGCTAAATAAGGATAGTAATGGTATTGGTATCAATAAAAAAACCTACAATTCATGGGGCTTATTGTACTCCTGTCAGGAATCAGTTGCCGCTGATTCCCAGCTCTAACATCTTAAAAGTGGAAAGGACGGTAGGCTATGCTGCCTTTTTTAAATCGCTTTCACATAAAATATATGATACTAAAACATTTTGCATTGGTTTTTACAAGGACATGTTTTGTGCTATGGTTAAATTGCTTTTTTCGTCTTACAATAAAAGCGCAACAGCAAACGGTTCAAAAGGTGCAAATGGCATAACAATTCGCTAAATGTAATTTGGTAGCTTTATTACTATCATTTAAATCTTATGCTTATCTTCGATACTCAATGATTTAAAACCAAGTAATTCACTGCATTTAGCAACCTTAAGAGTGATACTAATTTATGCGAAATCTGAATCTTAAACGTATTGGCCCCATATTACTTTTGATATGTATTGCCATGGTATCGGTGAGTTGTGCCGAACAGGTAAAAAACCAAGAGGAGACCGTCTTTACGGGTAAAGAATTAATGGAGGGTCACTGTACTTCCTGTCATCTTATCCCAAATCCAAAGAATCTTGATAAAACTACATGGAAATCATATGTTTTACCTAGAATGGGCTATATGATGGGTTTTAGAAACCAACCGGATTCATCTCTTGTTGCATTTCAAGATATTGGGGAAGGGGAAAAAATCAGTGAAAGATATTCACCTTACCTAATTTCAAAAACCCCGAATTTTAGCTTGGAGAATTGGCAAAAACTTCAAGACTACATTCTTGGATTGGCGCCAGTAGTACTACCGAAAGGTCAATCAAAAGTTACGTGGAATACTAAATTGTTCGAGGTTCAAAAAGTAGAAATGGCTTTGCCCCGGCCAGCAACTACCCTAACAAAATTTATTTCCCCCGGACATTTAATTGTTGGTGATGCCAGTAAAGGGGGCACCCTGTTACATTTAAATAATAAGTTACGAATGGAAAAATCCGATAGTGTAGGCACCAACCTTGTTCATGTCAAAAAACAAGATGGCCTCTATTGGTTAACCCATATGGGTTCTTCTTTTTCGGCTACAGATAATCCAAACGGTTTCATATCAAATTATTCGGAAAGCGGAAAAGTAAAAAGGATTATTGATAAGCTTACCAGACCTGTTCATACTGCGTATGGAGACCTGTCAGGAAACGGTAAAATGGAATTGGTTGTATCAGAATTTGGCAGATGGACGGGTCGACTTTCTTGGTGGAAAGTAAATAATGGAACATACGAGTCAAAAGAACTCATTAGCTTTCCGGGGGCAATACGTTCTGAGATTGTTGATATAAACCATGATGGTAAAAATGATGTGGTCGCCTTGTTCGGCCAGGGAGATGAGGCTATATACATATGTTATAACCAAGGCAATGGTGAATTCAATATTAAAAAAGTCCTGCAATTCCCCCCTACCTATGGATCTACCTATTTTACAATGATTGATTATAATAAAGACGGGCATCTCGACATACTGTATACAGCAGGCGACCTTGGGGATTATACGCCGATAGCAAAACCATATCATGGCATCCGTATCTTTTTGAACAATAAACAAAACCAGTTCAAGGAAAAGGTTTTTATTCCACTTTATGGCACATACAAGGCAATAGCGGAAGATTTTGATAATGACGGTGACCTCGATGTGGCAGCTATCTCTTATTTTCCTAAATACAATAAGGAGTTTTTTGTTTTTGAGGAGAACCTTGGCAACGATTGGTTTATGCCTAAACTGGTTGAGGGGGCTGATTTAGGTAGATGGATGACCATGGATTGTATTGATTATGATCAGGATGGCGATAAGGATTTGGTGCTTGGATCATATGATTGGGAACAGAACTCCATACATAAAGGGGATATAATACCATTGGTTTATTTGAAGAATACAACCATTGACTAAAGCCTATCAGCCAAAGGACTTACTTCTTTGGAGATTGCCAGCCCTACGGAATGGATTTCCAATGCATTTGGCATGATTTCCCGATAGGGAACTGTTGGGGAATTAATACATTACTTTTGCATAAAATTTAATGAAGATGCAATCGTTTGACGAATTTAAAATCTCTAACCAACTGCGTTACGCCATAACTGATTTGGGTTATACGCATCCAACGCCAATTCAATCCCAGGCCTTTCCAGTAATTTCCTCAGGTAAGGATGTGGTTGGAATCGCTCAAACGGGAACAGGGAAGACATTTGCCTATATGTTGCCAATTTTACAAACGCTTAAGTTTTCAAAAGAAAAGCATCCAAGAGTTTTAATACTGGTTCCCACACGCGAATTGGTAACACAGGCTGTGGAGGATATTAAAAAGTTCAGTGCATACCTTAACATTAGGGTAACAGGGGTTTATGGCGGCACCAATATAAATACGCAAAAAGCATTGTTGGAAGAAGGTCAGGATATTGTTGTAGGAACCCCGGGTCGCTTATATGATTTGATCTTAAGTCGTGCATTGCGATTAAAATCGATTAAAAAACTGGTGATAGATGAAGTAGATGTTATGTTAGATCTAGGGTTTAGGTTTCAGCTTACCAATATATTTGACTTACTGCCAGAGAAACGTCAGAACATTATGTTTTCAGCCACGATGACAGAAGATATAGAAGACATAATGGCTAAGTTTTTTATTTTGTCAGAAAGGATTTCAGTTGCTTTAAGCGGTACACCCTTAGAAAATATCGCACAAAGCAGCTATGCGGTTCCTAACTTTTATACGAAAGCAAATTTGCTGATACATTTGCTGAAAGAAGCAAAAACGTTTAAAAAAGTACTTGTTTTTGTGTCAAATAAAAGAAGCGCCGATCGTTTGTTCAATGAATTACAGGAGTTATATAATGATGAAATTTGTATAATTCACTCTAACAAAACGCAAAATTACCGAATGCGGTCCATTAAACAGTTTGATGAAGGTTTAAATAGGATTTTGGTCACGACCGATGTGATGGCACGCGGTCTCGATTTAAACGAAATATCGCATGTTATAAATTTTGACACCCCAAGTTTTCCGGAAAATTACATGCATCGTATTGGTCGTACCGGTCGTGCAAAAAAGAAAGGAGAGTCCCTATTGTTCTATTCGGAGAAAGAAGTGGATTATAAAAATGCCATTGAAACACTTATGAATATGGAAATCAAACAGATTCCGTTTCCCGAAAGTGTAGAATTATCCACAAAGCTCACACCTGAGGAGCAACCAAAAATCAATGAACCAAATAATCCTAAACTAGGTAATGAGCATGAACGTGGTGCAAGTTTTCTAGAAAAGTCAGAAAAAAATAAGAAAATAAACCAAGGGGGTTCTTATAAGCGCATAATTAAAGCCAAATATAAAAAACCCAAAACCAGGGGTGATAAGAATTATAATAAAAGAAAATAGCT
>CBDUKE010000116.1:0-8305 GCA_965367725.1 uncultured Maribacter sp.
CCCCCAATGATCATACAGTTATTGGTAGAGAATGCCGCCAAACATGGTATCGCCAATCTTAAGGACGGGGGAACAATTTCAGTAAAAACAAAGAAAGAAGACCAGAACCTTTTCATAACCGTTACCAATACCGGTAAATTGCGAATAGCCAAAGGTTCCACCCAATTAGGACTCAAAAATATTCGACAGCGCCTTCGTCTTTTGCATGGTCAAAAAGCCACTTTTTCATTGGAAGAGAAAGAAGGTGCAGTCATTGCCAACATTAAAATACCATTGTCATGAAGCGCATAAAAACCGTGATTGTTGAAGATTCTAGATTAGCACGAAACGAGCTGAAAGAATTAATAAAGAACCATCCTGAAATCGAAATGGTCGGAGAGGCCGAGAATGTTGATGACGGGGTTGTACTTATCGAAGAAGTAAAACCCGATCTTTTATTATTGGATATCAATATGCCCGAAAAAGATGGTTTTGAACTCTTGGAAATGCTCCATGAGGTTCCAATTACAGTGTTTACCACTGCATACGATGAGTATGCGATCAAATCTTTTGAATATAATGCGCTGGACTACCTTTTAAAACCAATCAACGAAAAACGTTTTGCTTTGGCCGTTGAAAAGGTAAAAGACAAGTTAGTGAAATCGAATAGTGAAGCGGTACCTGACAAAGAACGATTGACCGGAAATAGTCAAATTTTTATAAAGGATGGTGAAAAATGCTGGTTGGTAAAAATCGGTGAAATTTCACATTTGGAAATAGTTGGTAATTACACCCGTGTTTTTTTTCAAGACGAACGCCCAATGCTTTACAAGTCCTTGAACCAGATAGAGGAAAAACTCCCGGAAAATTATTTCTTTAGGGCAAACCGTCAGCAGATCATAAACACCAACTTTATCCAAGATTTAGTGCCTTGGTTCAATGGTAAACTTAAATTGACCATGCATAATGGTGAAGAAGTTGAAGTGTCGCGTAGGCAATCCTATCTTTTTAAAGATCGAATGAGCCTCTAACTTTAACTTCGGAGCTTTAATTCTTTTTCATGAAACACGGAGAACCATTACTTTCCATTGCCGACCTCTACACGAACCCCCTCGGAATGACTTGAGAATTCCGGGGCATACATGCTTTGGATTGTAGTAATACCGTTACTGAAATTACCCGAATTGTTCACACGTAAATCGTACTCAAATACAAAAACCCCTTTTGGTAAATAATCAAAAAAGAAATTAGTGCTAGCATCCTTTGTACTTTCATAATAGCCCAGTCCGTCTTGCCATTTGTATTGAGATAGTACGCTTATAGGTTCAAGTCCAGAGGCTCGCATATCTTTCATATGCACAAACTCCATTGGGCGGTCTGCTCTTAATTCAATACGCACGCGAACTAAATCACCTACCTTTAATTTTGTGTCATTTACAATTTCAGAGATTTCCTCCCCCGTAGCTGTATATTGCCTTAAGAATAGTTTTTTCTTAAGTTTTAAAGGGGTCTCAGCGGAAGTAATCTTATCCAAATCCTCAAAATATTGCCAGTACATGGCTCCCCAAGCAATGCCATCCCCTTTTTTGGTGAGTTGTACTTTCGCTTTTTTGGACTCAATTTCGTCATTGCTCCATGAAGTTTTATAGTAACCGGTTCCAGCTTCGACTTTTACATTTTCCAATTTGGATGGCGCTATCTTTTCACCGCCAATAAAAACGTCAACGGCATCTGTAACTGAAAGCCAATCACTTCCTTGTAAAAGCAGGGCATATACGGCTTCCGTTGTTGCCTTGGTGGTTTTCCACTGATTGGTCTGTTTGTTTTTCAACAACCAGATCTTAAGATTGTCTACTGTTGTTACGTCATTTTCTATTTCTGAGAATGCTTCAATCAGCAACGCTTGGGTTTCAATAGGTGCTTGGTACCAATACCATGACCCTGTATTCTCTTTCCAATACATGCCCATTTCTTCAGATACGACACTGTTTTCTTTTAAGGATCTTAGTATTTTTTTAGATGTACTGATATCATCCATGCGGTGTAATACCAGGGCCAACATTCCTTTGGCATACAGACTTCGTTTGGTCCAATACTTTTTGGCTTGGCCCTCATAGTAGGCCATAATGGTATCAACCTTTTTGGAAGTTTTAATAGCTGCAAAGAAACTTCGCATGTACAAGTAATGCATCTGCGAATAGCTCAAATGGTCATCATTGATGTTCGATGTATGTTTCTTCATTTGTTCATATTCCTCGATAAATTCCTGGTCTAAATAACGAACTGCTTTTTTTATCATATCGTTTTGCATCTCGACAGAGCCTGATGTGACAGAAAGCTTTTTCAAATGCCCAAGTCCGGTAATGATATGTTGGGTAATAAAACGGTTTTCACGACCCCCTTTAAACCAAGCCCAAGCGCCAGATGACATTTGGTTCTGATCCAATTTATTCAAGGCATTTGCCTGCTCATTCTTCATTTTATTCAAATTGAACAATAAGGCAATTCGTTTTTTCTGTTCTGTTTCAGATTGTGCATCACGCAGCCAAGGCGTTTCTTGAATCAATACCGATTTTAATTCTTGGTTCTTTTCCAAATTACTCAATAAGGCATCTGAATTTGCCCATTGGTCAAACACCTCCTGAATTCTAGGATTGCTATTCGCAATATGACTAGCCAAAGTGTTGGCATAATACCTAGAGAAAATCTGTTCGTTGCAATCATGTGGGTATTCCATTAAATAGGGTAGGGCTTGTACTGCATACCAAGCTGGATTGGAAGTAATTTCCAAGGTAAGTTTATGGTGCTTCAATGTTGTTGAGGTGTTGTCTTTCAACTTATCCAAAACAAAGGTCTTGGTTTGGTTACTGCGAACCCACATGGGTAAAGTTTCGGTAACCAACATGCGATTGGTCAAGACAGGCAATACATTTTGCTCGCCATCGCTAAAGTCACCTGCTTTAGCAATGATTTTGTATTGGACGGCTTGTATACTAGAAGGAATTTTCAATCGCCATGATACCTGCGTATTGCCCAAGGAATCTACTTGGAAAGACTGCTGTCCTGATGAGGCTATTCCGTCTTTCGGTCCATTGGTTTCATTGATCAATAGCTTATGCGATACCAATTTACCATTCATTGCATCAGTCAATTCCAACTGTGCGATTCCTGAAAGTGACTTAGCTGAAAGGTTGGCGATTTTGGTACTTATAACAATTTCATCACCCTCCCTTAAAAATCTTGGGGCATTGGGTGTGACCATCAATTCTTTTTGGGTCACTGTTTCCAAGGTGGTCATTGCACTTTGCAAGGTTTTGGTATGCGCCAATAATTGCAGTTTCCATTTCGTCAAGGCCTCAGGTGTGGTAAAACTAAAAGAAACATTCCCCTCCTTATCTGTTTGTAATTGTGGAAAGAAAAATGCGGTTTCCTGAAGGTTTTTACGGATTTGTACATCGCCCAGATTTTCTTCTTGCTTGTTTTCTTCTTTGGACATATCAGAACTCTCAATTCCACTGGCATTTCCGGCAAGGTCGTCTTCCACCATTACAACTTCATTCAATGCTTCCCCCTCAGCCATATCCATGGCAGCCATAGGTGCTGCACTTTTCATCATTCTTCTTTCTCTATAGAGACCGTATCCATAACCAAAATGCAATCCGAACCAGTCAAACGAATCAAAATACTGGGGTTTATAGTTGTATTGGTAGGTATAATCATTATACCCCCTAAACGATGTATTACCAAAGCTCTGATTGGCATTGCTATAATAACTTGAATAGTACGTTGGTCTATGAATAGGGGTAAAATTCCAATAATGGCCTCTAAATGCATCCAGAGAGGCATCATACATACTTGCCAATAGCTCTGCGGCCACCTTTTCACCCTTAGGCCCTTTGATTTTAAAGCTCCAAGTTTCATCAGTGCCGGGCTTCAGTTTATCCCTAAAAGTCAAGGTTTCTATTTCCAAATCGGTTTTGGGGTAAGGAACCGCAATCGGCATTGAGCTTGAAATGAAGGAATTATAGGCCGAGAAACTATAGTTGATGGCAAATCCTCCCATGTCATCACCTGTAATAGGTATGGTAACGGTTTTTGAATCATTGTTCAATTGAATCAATCGAGTATCAATGATTTTTCGGTCTTTCTCAATGGTAACTGTAACATTCAGGTTTTCGGCACTTGAGAGGAGGATCAATTCAACCTTGTCTCCAATAGTATAGCTGTCTTTATTGGTTTTTATATGAAAAAGTTGCTTGTCAGCTAGATTTTTATCCTTCTTACTGAATAAAGTCATTTGTGCCATATCCTTTACAACTTGCCCAAATTTATCCTGAGTTTCAAGTTCGATGATATATTTACCAGAAGCCCATTTTTTTATACTTCCAAGTTTTCTTTCTGTGGATGTGCCCGTATCAAACGCTTGTTCTAGCACTATACGCCCTTTATCCCATTTTGTAGGATCATGTTCATCCTTAAAGGCATCGTGGGGGAAAAGCTGATTGAATTCCGTTTTAGTGAATCCCTCGTAATCAGGTGCTTCCCACGGTCTTGTTCTAAGAACATTCGAAGGTGCTTTTAGTTTGTAAACTTTTATTGCACCTTTTGCTGGTACAAATTGTCCGTTAAGGTTTTGTGTATTAATCGTAATGCTATTGTCTTTTTCATCTTTATTAAGGGATTCAGCCACAAAAATATGGGCAGTCATGGCATGGTAGCCTACACGAACCGTTGTGGTCGTACTATGGGTCTCCCCATTTATATCGGTAACATCGGCAGTGACTTCGTAGTTGAAAATCGGTAGACTTTCTTTCCCAACCGAATTGTCCGGGATGGCCTTAAAATTAATTTTATACTTTCCTGAAGCATCGGTCATGGTTTCACCATGGATGATTTCTTGGGGGGTCGAATTAAAGTAGGGTCGATACCAGTAGTACCATCTAGGGAAATTCACTACCCTTTTCACGCTATAGGTTACCTTGGCATCGGTAATAGCACTACCGGCATAAGCGGTTGCCTTACCGTAAACCGAAATGCTATCATTGACTTTAAATGTTTCTGTAATAGGTTCAAATGATGTTTCAAATTTTGGACGTTTGTATTCCTCCACCGAGAAGTCAACATTCGCATTAACATTGATGGCTTTTGAACTTACCATTAAAGAATAATTTCCTGTAAGTCCGTTGTTGGGCAAAATGAATTCTCCGGTAAATGAACCAAATTCATTGGTGGTAAAATCTTGTTGGGCCACTTCTTGGTAATTTGCATCCCTGAGGGTGGCGGTAACAATCGTATTGGTCTGTACGCCTGAAGTTTCATTTTCTCGTTTAACCACAATTCCTTTGAAATACAGCGGTTGACCAGGGCGATAAATACTTCGATCTGTAAAAAGGAAAGATTTATAAATTACGTTTTTTCTCTCATTATGATTATACTTTGGATTTATATAGTAATCCCCAAAATAAGCGGTGTCATCACCAGCTAAAACAGTTGTGCGGATACTCGTCCATCGCTTACTGGGTAATGGGATCTTAACTGTCCCTAAATTGTCAGTAGTAAATGATTTTGTTAAGAAATCACGGTCGTAGTTCTCTTGATACGTCAGTTTCAACTTCGCATTTTTCTTTGGTTCCCCATTGATCCTATCAATAACCTGGAAGATGTGGTGCGACTGCGAACGGGTCTCTACCAATGCCAAATTGGTGACTTGAATATCGGTATAGGCAAAGGAGTTGCTTGTTTCCTGTGGCGTGGCAAGAATAATAAACTGACCATTTTCCAATGCTGGAACTAGAACTTCAGTACTATGGTTTTGAAAATCACCTTCGTTTTTCAGTTTGGCTTCCCATGTTTTGGTCAATTTTAATTTTTTTATAAAAGCCAGCTTTTTGGGTTCGGGATAAAGTTCATTGAGTTTCTTCAAATCCCCATGATTAATTTGGTATGCTGAAAGTAAAAGGCCATTGTGGTTTTTGTAATTCACCAATAAGCGTGAAGGTTTGTTTATAGGAATAAATTGTTCTGCTGTTAGTTGTAGGGTTTTTTCGAAGATACTTGATTTCAGGTCTTTGCATTTGTCCGCGGCCCTACTTTTTGGGAACTCCTTTATTATGGCATCACACAAATCAGTAGCTTCTTTTTGTTTCCATTGGTGCTCAGTATTTGTTTTGGGATTGTAACTTTTGCCCCATTGATTGTACAATGAAGCTATTTCATATTTGTAAAGTGCAGCTACTTCGTGTTGTGATAAGGCCTCAGCTGAGTTTTTTAACACCTCCATATAATGTTGGTCCTTATCAGTGAAAACGGCATTTTGATGCACGAATTTCAGTCGTTCTATATCAACATCGACCAAGGCATCCAGATTCTTGTTTGTTGAGTGAAACTCCAATAATTGCTGGTATACTTGTAAGGCTGTGGACTGTAGCGAGGTTTGGTCCGAATGGTCTATCTGTTGTTTTATAAATTCACTGTTCTCACATAAAAAATCAGGATTATTTAGTTCGAATTTATCAGCTGGTCGTGTAATGTTATTTTCAATGCTCTTATAAAATTCCAATGCGGTATGCGCCAACAAGTCGAACAATGTTGGGCGATAAGTTTCTGAACCTTTTTGGTCTTGAAGAATGGCTTTGAAATCATCAAGCTTAACTTTTTGCAGTAATGTGGGATTCGCCAAGGAGTGCTGAAAATGAATGTCGATTTCCTCGAATAAGGTGGTTAGGTCCCAGGTTCTAAAGTCCATAGTATCAACTTTAGCTTCCGTTTTGGTGCGATTATAGAATTGGTATCGGTTTTGCTGAAAATATTGCCAATATAGAGAAGCTAAATAACTCTCCAATACATTTTTTGTTGGGGCTTCAGCAATTTCTATTTCCTGCTTAAAATCATTGATTATTTTCAATTGGGCATCTTCTTCCAAAGTCAGTGCATATTTTGAGGTATATAAGAGTGACTTTACAATCTGGGCTGAATTCTTTTCCTTTTTTGCCTTTTTAGATATTTTTTGTACCACTTCCAAGGCTGATTTAGTCAGTGCTTCATTCTCAAATTTCTGCACGCTTTTCCATAAAAGGTCATACGATTCATTGCTTTTTTGGGAATGTGCCATTTGGGAAAATAGAATTATGGTTAATACAGTAATGAGATTTTTCATACACATAAAGTTAGTAAACAAATGTGCGCAAAACTTGTGCCAATGGCAATAATAAATGAGGGAATGGGCGGGTTGAATGAGTTATCGCATCTGAATGTTAAAAATATAAAAGTACCAGAGAAAGAAGTTTTTGGTTTTATAAGTACCCGAGCCTTATTTCCATTTTAGCGTGGCATAGTTTTTAGCCCTAAGGCTTGGGTTTTCAGACCCCTCCGTCTCTGCCGATACCGTCAGAGCCACCTCCCCTCCTCTGAGGGGAGGAGCCGCTGTTTCTAATTTTTCAGTTGAATTCAATGCTTTATTGGAATTGTCAAGTTGTGCACTAAAATTCCCATTTGGGCCTGCCTTTCAGCTGACAGGGTAGGGGTTACAGCGATTTCAGCAACCCGCCATCAATGGGAATTTGGGTACCTGTGATATAGGAAGCCTGTTCTGAGGCTAAAAAGGCTACAAGAAAACCATATTCCTTGGGGTTGCCAATTCTTTTCATCGGCACTTGTTGCTCCATATTGTGGCGCACTTCATCAATTGAAATTCCCAACTGTTGGGCTTTTGTAGTATTGAGATCGTTGATGCGCTCCGTATCAAAATACCCTGTCAAAATGCTATTTACGGTTATTTGATGTTGTGCAACATCTGTGGCCAAAGTTTTGGCCCATGTGACCAGAGCTGCTCGTATTGAATTGGATAGCGCTAAATAGGACAACGGTTCCTTGACCGAAATGGAGGCCACATTTATGATTCTGCCATAGTTGTTTTTTATCATTTGTTGTAAGGCCAATTGGGTTGTAAAAACAATGCCTTTAAAGAGTAGATCAAAAGCTTCTTGGTAATCGGCAATTTCAACGTCCAGAACGCCACCGGCCTTTGGGCCCTGGGTATTGTTCACAAGAATATCAATGTTATTGGATTCAAAAAATTTGGAAATGGTTTGTTGATAGGCACTAAAGTCATTGAAGTCGATCAAAAGGTAGTTGTGTTTCTGGCCTTCTGAAACCGAAAGTTTTGAAATAAGGGCCTTTAGCTTTTCTTCATTCCTGGCCATCACAGTTACGCTGGCACCACTTTCTGCCAATTGTTGTGCAATGGCCTTTCCTATTCCTCGGCTACTACCGCCGATTAATGCTTTCTTTCCTTTTAGTGTAATATTCATAGCTAGTTATTTAGACC
>CBDUKE010000117.1:0-7855 GCA_965367725.1 uncultured Maribacter sp.
TCAACGTACCTATTTCACTTCATTTGGAATACGACCTTGGTGGTGCGGAACATGGGGCAAATAACATTACAATGGATAAAAAAGAGGTGTTTGGGATTATGAAAAAAGACCTTGAATACCTAAAGAACACCTGGAATAGTATTAAATAAAAAAATAACACCAACGAATATGGCTAAATTATCAACAGCAACAAGAGATAAACTTCAAAAAATAAGTACGGCTACCATTGCCACTTGTTTATTCAAAAAAGGCTTAAAAAACCAATTTATCCAAAATGTGCGTCCACTAAAAAAAGGCAAACAACGAATGGTTGGTACCGCATTTACATTACGTTATATACCTGCGAGGGAAGACCTTAACCCAATAACAGTTTTCAAAGATCCCAACCATCCACAAAGAGTTGCGGTTGAAACTTGCCCAGCCGATGCTGTATTGGTCATGGATAGTAGAAAGGATGCACGGGCAGCTTCTGCCGGCTCTATTTTAGCCACTAGGTTAATGGTCAGAGGTGCTGCCGGCTTGGTCACAGATGGCGGTTTTAGGGATTCGGCAGAAATAGCGGAATTAAAAATGCCATCATTCCATCAATCTCCTTCGGCACCTACAAATTTAACCTTGCACCAGGCCATTGATATAAACGTACCCATTGCTTGTGGCGATGTGGCAGTTTTTCCAGGAGACATACTAGTAGGGGATGATGATGGGGTTATCGTAATCCCTTTTGATATCATTGAGGAAGTAACTGAAGAGTGCCTACAAATGACCGTTTTTGAAGATTTTGTATTAGAAAAAGTAAATCAAGGACAATCTATAAAAGGGCTTTATCCATTGACCGATACCAACATAAAGGTAATGTTCGAGAAATGGAAAAAAGGTAAGGTTTAAACTTTTCTATCGCATCGTGAAGGGCTGCCCAGTGCTCTCTAGAACAGTATACCAAAAACCACCTTCCATATTGATTTTCTTTCTTTTATTCGTTACCGCGGAAATTGGCAGATAAACATATCGATTGTTAACCCTGCCTACAACAAATCTTGTTCTACCGGTCATTGCTCCATGCACTGCATGATAAGCCAATCCATTACAGAATATGCTATCCCCAGGGTTAGCAGGAGCACTTCTAATGATATAGCTGGGATCTATATATTTTATGGTCACCCTACGATCATTCTTTTTAAAGAATTCAGCAATCTCTTTTTTAAGCAACAATCCAATATCGCCATGTTTAACGTTCCCTGAAGCATCGGTTACCTTTCCTTTTTGGTCTTTATCGAAAAGATTCTGGCCAGCTCCTTCGGCAACAACTATTACGCAATGTTTTTTCGCATCCATTCGTTTTTTAAGCACCTCCAGGAATCCATTCTCACCTTCGAGCTCAAAATGCATTTCTGGAACCAAAACAAAGTTCACCACTGACATTGATATTGCTGCAGAGGCGGCTATGAAGCCACTATCGCGACCCATAAGTTTTACAATGGCAATACCATTATAGGCACCAGTGGCCTCATTGTGGGCATCTCTAATAATTGGGTTCGCTACATGGTAAGCCGTTTCAAAACCAAAAGTTTTGTCGATAAGGTTAATATCATTATCTATGGTTTTAGGAATTCCTATTACTGAAATGTCAACCCCGCGTTTCTTAATTTCTTCACCAATGGCATCTGCTCCTTTTAAAGTTCCATCCCCTCCGATGGTAAACAATAAATCAACCCCATTCTCATATAAGGTATCAACCATGACACCAACATCTTGACCTCCTCTTGAGGAACCCAATATTGTACCACCAAATTGATGGATGTCTTTCACAAAAGCAGGAGTCAAATCTTCAAAACCATGCCCGTATGAAGGATTCAGTCCTTCGAAGCCGTACCGAACCCCAAGAATTTCCTTAACCCCATAAAAATAAGTGAGCCCCATTACCAAACTTCGGATCACATTGTTAATACCAGGGCACAATCCCCCGCAAGTAACTATGGCCGCCTTGGTTTTTTTTACGTTAAAGTATATCTTCTCCCGTGGACCTGCTTTTTCAAAAGCATAAGGCTCCTTATTGTCTGCCAAACAATTTTTAAATTCATTAAGTGAGATATTTTGCAATATTCTATCTTCCTCTTTCACAAAGTTGAAAATATTATCCCCTTTCTTTTCACTTAATCTTAAAGGAGAATCATATGAAGCTTTACCTAACACTTCGATATTGGATTTTTCTTCGTTTGTCATTTGTTTGGTCATTTATCGTATTACTTAAAAAACAAGCATCAAAAGTACTACATCTGCTTAAAAATTGGGCATTGATTAGTCCCAAACTTGAATTAATTAAGAATTTTGAATAAGGATGTCGCGTTTATGGGAATACCTTATTAAAAATCGCTTATTACAACTATTTTACCAATAGTATTCAACTTCAATTAAAAAAATTACGATTAACTTTTTAAGTTTAATTTTTCGGCAAAATACGCACAGAAATCTTTCATGGTGGCCGTCATTTTTTCATCTTGGGTGGCCTTCATAAAAGTATCTGATAATGAAACCAAGGTTTGATGGAAAAAGACTTTCATTTCATCAACGGGCATATCTTTGGTCCACAAATCAATTTTCAGTGATTCCTGATTTTTACTGTCCCAAACAGAAAGTAACATGGCCTTGGCCTCCTCTTTGTTGATACCGCCATCCTCAGCGGACCAGGTCAACTTTTCCGGAACCCGGTTTTCATCCAGCTCCACCTTTAGTGTTATTTCCGATGTATGTTGCTTAGCCATTTATTTGTTTGGTTTATAGTTAGACTTTTTGAATATATCCTCAGCGGGCAAATTCAATAATTGTTGCACTGAAACTTCATTTTTTTCCATAAAAGAACGTACAATTTGCCAGCCCAAATAGCGACCTAATTGACCCGGGGATTCATTATCCAATTCCAATCCGAATTTGGAAAATGGGGCCGGATCCAAAAACTGTTTAGCTAACTTATTGTCTGTGCTATACAATAATTCATTTTCTATAAAATGTCTCCACATAGGTTCTTCATTCGCTCGCGCCCAATCCAATTGATCCTGGGAATAGGTGATTTTTTGCCCATCGGTATGAAATGGCATTAATTTATCTTTGAGATACAAGATTTTTCCGTAGTAAATCATCTGGGCTAAAAAGGTTCGCTCGTTGGGTCTTGATACAACTTTGTTGGCAAAGGCACTGGCAATATTGCTCACCATAAAATCCCTATCCATGTCTTGCGCAATATAATTTTGAAGGCCGCTATAATATTTATGCCCTGGACCCAAGTAATTATCCAACCCAATAAGTAATAAACTGTCTGCCAATATTATACGGTTATTATAGTCAACATCATTAGTGACCGTAATAACTCGTGGTACCGGATATTTTGGAAAGTAATACTTAATGTATTTAAATAGCAATTCAATATCGGCTTTTTCTGTTTCAAAGTCAGCAAATTCAGTCTTGACTTCTTGTCTCAATTCAATTTGAAGGGAGTCTTGAAGTTTAGCAATCCATACACTATCCGGCGCTGGGAACAAATAAGGGTATTCTATTCTTAGGTTAGGAATATCACTGGCTGCGGCATTTGCAAACTCATTATCGAATCTTGACACCCTCAAATCCAAAGCGATCTTATTCACCTCTTCAGCAATCTTGTCCTTGTTTTCGCAACCTATAAAGCTTAAACCCAATATCACCAATAAATAAAAAGTCTTTTTCATATAAAGTAATTTCCCTTAAATTTTAATCTTAAGCCACAAGGCATTATTTTTATCGGCAAAGTTAATTGTTTTAACCAAATAATATCTCCCATGAAAACTGAAAAAGTAATTGACCATATTGTTACTTGGTTAAAGGATTATGCAGATAACGCAGGTATCAAAGGATTTGTAATCGGAATCTCCGGTGGAATAGATTCAGCCGTAACTTCAGCCTTATGTGCCAAAACAGGATTAGACCTACTTTGTTTGGAAATGCCTATTCATCAAGCTGAAAATCAAGAATCAAGAGCAGAAAATCATATTGAATGGTTGATGAAAAATTTTAAACGAGTAAAAAGACAAGCTGTTAACCTAACCCCTGTTTTTGATAGTTTAATTGCAGCATTACCTGCAGTTGACAAAGAAGAAGAGCGGTTTATGTCACTTGCCAATACAAGAGCGAGATTAAGAATGACCACCTTATATTATTTTGCAGGGCTCAATGGATATTTAGTTGCAGGTACTGGGAATAAAGTTGAAGATTTTGGAGTAGGATTTTACACTAAATATGGCGATGGTGGCGTTGATTTGAGCCCTATTGCCGACCTTTTGAAATCTGAAGTATATGATATAGCCAAAGCTCTTGGAATCAATAAAGAAATCATCGTTGCACCCCCAACCGATGGGCTCTGGGGAGATGACCGGACAGATGAGGACCAGATTGGAGCATCTTACCCTGAATTGGAATGGGCAATGTTAATGAATGACCAAGGAAAATCTGTTGAAGATTTTTCTGGCAGAAATAAACAAGTATTCATTATCTTTAAAAAATTAAATTCTGCCAACCAACATAAAATGACGCCAATACCTATTTGTGAGATACCTGAAGCGTTGAAGTAGCCACTCAACTAGTAATCTGGCATCTAAGACGAATAAAATTCTTACATTTTATAAATTAATTGAACTTTGCCAACTAAATTAGATAAATTAACCTTACATTGTATGTCAGTCTTTTCAAGACACTTATAAGGGTAACCTATCTAGAAAATTTAACAAAATGATTAAAGTGTTAATTGCGGACAACCATCCTATCATTAGAATGGGAGTTAAAGAAGTATTGAACAATGCGAGTGGATTTGAGGTTGTAGATGATGTTTCAACTACTGCCGAGCTTTTTAAAAGTTTGGGAGCTACTTCCCCTGATGTGGTCATGTTAGAAATGGACATTCCCGAGATCAATGGTATCGCCACTTTAAGAAGGATGAAAAAGGAATATCCTGATGTGAGGGTGTTAATGTACAGCGGACAATCTGAAGATGTCTATGCGCTCAGTACCATAAGGGCTGGTGCATTTGGTTATCTTTCAAAAGCATCGGATATTGACTATATCATTTCCGCGGTGAAGAAGGTAAGTGAAGGAAACATGTTCATTACCAATGAACTTGCACAACGATTGGCTTTTGATGAAAGTACCCAGAAACCCCGTAGATTCTTTAGAAAATTATCTACTAGGGAAGTTGAGGTTCTAAAATTATTGGCCAGCGGAAAACGCAACAAAGATGTTGCCTTAGGTCTTAACCTAAATGAGAAAACGGTTAGCACCTACAAAGCACGTTTAATGAAAAAGTTAAACGTTGATAATATGGTTGATTTATTACAACAGGCCAAAGCTTTGGAATTGTATTAAACCAAAAAGTTTAAGTGTTAAAAAAACCCTGACCAAATGGTCAGGGTTTTTTGTTTGCTGTCCACCCTAATCCAGATACCCAAAAAAATTGATTCTATGAGAGTACCCTATTTAATTTTTTATTCAAGAGTTGGTTCAACTGCAGATAATTCATGATCTCTTCAAGGGTTTCGCTATTATCCTCAGTACTTTCCTCAGTACTATTTTGCAAAGTCTCCATTCTTCTCTTAATCAGGTAACATCTTAGGGTCAATATAGTTTCGCTTACCAATTGTGACACTCCGATTTTTTTATCCTTTGGATAAATATCCTTGCTTTCCCAATTATGGAGCATGTACTTTTCTTCCTCCATTAGGATTGAAGATATCTCAGCTACCATTTCCTGGTCCAAATCAGCAATGAAGGTGTTGATTGTAAAATCTTCCTTATGATTTAATTCTTCAATCAACTTGTAATAAATACTTTTGAAATACGGATTCGTAAGTTCAATTTCATCATCTTGAAGATCCAAATAAATTTTTTCGTAAACCTTGATTTCCAAAGATTCCGGTTCCAAAATCAAATCGCCATCCTCATTCTCTTTCAAAACCATGTCTTCAAACTGCTCCAGTTCATTTCCGTAAAGTAATAACAGTTCAATTATCTTACGTTCCAGTTCATATTGCACATCAACCTTTTCAGGTAAGGGTTCATTTTTTACAACGTCAAATGCCTTTTGTTCCTGTTTTACTTTTTTTGATGCATCAGCAATATCCTTCTTCCCAATTTGGGCCAAGGTATTGAACAAAACAGCCTCAGAAATATTCATGATCTGGGCACATTCCTGTATATAGATTTCCTTCTGTATTCGATCTGGGATTTTAGAAATACTATGTACTATATCCCGAACCGTATCTGCCCTTTTTATAGGGTCGTTCGCAGCTTCTTCTACCAACAACGAAGCTTTGAATTGTATAAAATCTTTTGAGTTTTGCTTTAAATATTGGGTTATATCATCAAGCTCATTGTTCTTGGCAAAGCTATCAGGGTCTTCCCCTTCTGGAAAGGTACATACCTTAACGTTCATGCCCTGCTCCAGAATTAAATCGATACCACGAAGAGAAGCACGGAGACCGGCAGCATCACCATCAAATAAAACCGTGATGTTTTTAGTCAACCTATTGATCAGACGAATTTGTTCTGGTGTCAATGCCGTACCACTGGAGGAAACCACATTGTGAATTCCCCTTTGATACAGTTGAATAACATCGGTATACCCTTCTACCAAATAACAATTGTCCTCTTTGGCAATAGCCTGTTTCGCAAAATAAATACCATAAAGCACTTTACTCTTATGGTAAATATCGCTCTCAGGGGAGTTTAAATACTTTGCAGCCCTTTTATCATTGTTCAAAATACGGCCACCGAAACCTAATACGCGTCCACTCATGGAATGGATCGGAAACATTACCCTGCCTTTGAACCTATCGAACTTTTTGGGGTTGTTGGGATTATTGGCATCTTCTTTTACAATAGTAAGACCTGTTTTTTCAAGATACTTCAGCTTATACCCTTTATCCAATGCAGCGTTTGTAAAACCATCCCATTGATCCAAACAATAGCCCAGATTGAACTTTTTAATTGTCTCATCGGTAAATCCACGCTCCTTGAAATAAGTCAACCCAATCGCCTTACCCAATTCAGATTCCCACAGCATCTGGGAAAAATGACTTTGGGCAAATTCTGATACCAAATACATACTTTCACGCTCGTCAGCTTCTTGCTTTTGTTCATCAGTACGCTCAGTTTCCTCAACTTCGATATTGTATTTCTTTGCCAAGTATTTTATGGCTTCCGGATAAGTGAAATGCTCATGTTCCATGAGAAAGGCCACCACATTACCCCCTTTTCCGCTACTAAAATCCTTCCAAATCTGTTTTACTGGAGATACCATAAAACTTGGGGTTCGCTCATCGGAAAACGGACTCAGTCCCTTAAAATTTGCACCTGATTTCTTTAATTGTACAAAATCCCCGATAACCTCCTCTAAACGGGCGGTTTCATATACTTGATCTATGGTCGATTTTGAAATCAAAATACAATTGTTAGGATTGCTAAAAATAGCGAAAATAGGAGTGCGTTAGCAAAGAAAAATGGCAGTTCTGCCTATTTCGTTTTAATCATCAAAATAAGTAGATTTATATTCCAATAGCATTAAAATATGATTCTATTTTTAGGAACGCGGCCAGGCAAGGAAGAAATGCGCAAAATACAAGGAGTGAGTTGTACTTTCTGTAATCAAACAGATACATTAACAGCATTCATACAATCAAATTACTTTCATTTGTTTTGGATCAAGCTTTTTAAAATTTCGAGACATGAAATGATTGAATGCTCGCATTGCAAAAAGGTGTATTACAAAGAAGAATTTACTGAAGAAATGGACGATGCTTTAAAAAGATCAATTTAAATCAAACCCCTCCGTCCCGCTTTA
>CBDUKE010000118.1:0-7795 GCA_965367725.1 uncultured Maribacter sp.
AATGACTAATTAAACCTATAAAATGAAAAAATTTACACTACTTACTTTAGGGTTCTTTTTTGTTGTTGGATGCCTTATGGGCATAGCACAGGAAAAAACCGAATCTATTTGGAATGAAAAAACGTTTGAAGGTTTGAAATTTAGAAGTGTTGGACCGGCTTTTATGTCTGGCCGGCTTTCAGATATAGCAATTGATCCAGCTAATGAAAATGTCTGGTACGCTGCTGTTTCTTCTGGCGGACTTTGGAAAACCATAAATGCAGGGACGACTTGGAAGCCCTTGACTGATAAAGAATCGTTCTATGCGACGGGTTGTGTTACTATTGACCCATTAAACAGTGGTGTTATTTGGTTAGGAACCGGTGAGAACAATGGAGGTCGCCATATTGGTGTTGGTCATGGCGTTTTTAAAAGTACTGATGGTGGTGAAACATGGAAGAACATGGGATTGAAAAATTCCGAGCATATTTCTAAGATAATAATACATCCTGATAATTCTGATATTGTTTGGTTAGCTTCACAAGGGCCATTATGGAGCTCCGGAGGGGACAGAGGCCTCTATAAATCGACCGATGGGGGTAAAACTTGGAACAATACGCTAAAAATTGATGAATGGACAGGTGTGACCGATTTGGTCATTGACCCACGTGACCCTAATATTCTTTATGCAGCATCATGGCAACGCCATAGAAATGTTGCAGCCTACATGGGTGGTGGTCCGGGAACGGCACTTTATAAAAGTAATGATGGGGGTGAAACCTGGAATAAAATGGAAACGGGATTGCCCAAAGGGGATATGGGTAAAATAGGATTGGCCATTTCACCCATGCAACCGGATGTACTGTATGCTGCCATTGAGTTGGAACGAAGAAAAGGAGCTGTCTATCGCTCAACTGATCAGGGCGGTAGCTGGACAAAAATGTCGGACACGGTTTCTGGAGGTACCGGGCCTCATTACTATCAGGAATTGATTGCTTCACCCCACGTTTTTGATCGGCTTTATTTGATGAACAATAATGCCTTGATTTCCGAGGATGGCGGAAAGTCATTTGTGGGTATGAAGGAGGATAAAAAGCATGGCGATAACCACTCCCTGGCATTTAAGGCCAATGACCCCAATTATTTATTAATGGGCTCTGACGGGGGTATTTATGAGAGTTTTGATCATTCTGCGACCTGGAAATATGTGAGTAATCTACCGATTACCCAGTTTTATAAATTGGCGGTTGATGATGCCGTACCTTTCTACAATATTTATGGAGGCACCCAGGATAATAATTCTGAAGGCGGACCGTCTCGCACCTTCAATACAAGGGGTATTGCCAATCAAGATTGGTACGTACTTTTGGGGGGTGATGGTCATCAACCTGCAACCACTCCAGGTAATCCTGATATCGTTTATGCCCAGTCCCAGCAAGGTAATTTGCACCGTGTAGATCGTACCACAGGGGAAGCCGTATTTATTAAACCCTATTCCAAACCGGGTGAGGAATACGAACGTAACAATTGGGATTCGCCCATTCTGGTGAGTAACCACGACCCAAAACGCCTTTATTTTGCTTCGCAAAGAGTTTGGCGATCTAATGATCGGGGGGATAGCTGGACACCTATTTCTAAAGATCTGACCAAAAACCAGGAGCGTTTAACACTACCAATTATGGGCAAAAGACAAAGTTGGGATGCTGTTTGGGATGTCTATGCGATGTCTACCTACAATACGATTACGTCCCTTTCAGAATCACCCTTGGATGAGAATATCATCTTCGCAGGTACAGACGATGGTCATATTCAATATACGACCACAGGTGGTGAAAATTGGACAAATGTGAACGTTAATGCACTTCCAGGAGTGCCAAGCACTGCTTTTGTGAACGATATCAAGGCTGATTTGCATGATACCAATATCGCCTATGTGGCTTTGGACAATCATAAGTTCGGTGATTATAATCCGTATTTATATAAGACGGTCAATGGTGGAAAGACATGGAGCGCCATAAATAATGGTTTGCCAAAAGGTACTTTGACCTGGCGTTTGGTACAGGATCATGTCAACAAGAACCTATTGTTTTTAGCTACGGAATATGGTATTTATGTCTCCTTTAACCAAGGTGCTAAATGGATCAAGTTTTCCAACGGATTGCCGACCATTTCCTTTAGGGATCTGGCCATTCAAAAACGCGAGAACGATTTGATAGGAGCTTCCTTCGGAAGAAGTTTTTATGTTTTTGATGATTATAGTCCTTTACGGGAAGTTTCCGAAGAAATGCTGCGCAAAGAGGGCGTGATGTTCAAACCTAGAAAAGCACTTCAGTATACTCAAATAAGAGGCGGAAGCAGTAGTCAAGGAGGGGACTTTTACGCGGCCGATAATCCACCTTACGGGGCTGTTTTCAACTACTATTTATCCGATGCCGACAAGAGCATGGCCGATAGTCGAAAAGAGAATGAAAAGAAACTTAAAAAAGCCAAAAAGGACATTCCGTTTCCGGGATGGGACGCTTTGGAAAATGAAAAAAACCAAGTAAAGCCCACAGCGATTTTAGTGGTCAAGAATGCTGACAATAAAGTAGTGGCAAGGGTCAATGGTCCTTTAAAAAAGGGTTTCCAACAAGTTTCCTGGGATTTGACCCAATCCATGCAAACGACAATTACCACAGCCAAGGAGCAGGAAGGTCGTCGAAGATTCCGTAGGGCGATTATGGTGGATCCAGGTGGCTATACCGTAACCTTGTATAAATCGGTCGATGGTGCAGTTACCCAATTGGGAACCCCACAAACGTTTACTGTAGAACGTATTCGTAAAAATGTGTTGACGAATCCTAACGCTGATAAAATAGCGGACTACGCCAAAGCGCTGAAGGAATTTGCCACTACCTATGGGCTTACAGTGAACGATTTCAATAAGGCTGGCAAAAGGGTGAAGGCCTTTACAAAAGCTTTGAAATATGTGAACGCTGCACCAGGAACTTTAGAGCGTGAAGTGGTGCAATTACAACAAACAATGAATACCCTGAGTGTTGCATTATTCGGTAATTCAGCCAAGGTCGAAGTAGGCGAAAAAGATGACCCAACGGTCAGTGACCGCCTTATGATAGCCCAACGGGGTTTCTTTGGTAATAGTTACGGACCCACAAAAATGCAAATGGAAAGTTTTGAATTGGCCAAAAAGCAATTTTCGGGTATAATGCCAGAGTTATCCAAGTTTTTGGATACCGATGTTCCCCGTGTAGAAAAGCTATTGCAGAATGCAGGTGCTCCACCGATAGTGGATTAACAATTTAAGGATTGTCACACTGAGTGAGTCATGCTGAGCCTTTCGACATAGCCTGTGCCGAGCGTAGTCAAGGTGCTCAAGACAGGCTCCGTTCAAGCGTATTAGATATGTTTGTTTTCCATTGCCTGCCTGGATCTTGCCATTCAGGTAGGCGTGGTTCTATATGATTTATTTTGTTCTGTTCATTTCTTTGCTTGTACAAAGAAACGGAACCAAAGAAAATACACTTTTCCGTAGGAATTTTTACTTCATTCCATTTTGTAAAACCAGTGTCGAAACTTCGCCATCCCACCAAAGGCGGGACGAGATCCAATCGAAGATTTCTTCACTTATTCTTCGGAAAAGAAACCAAACATTTGATTAATCATATTCCAAAGAATAATCTGAATATTTTGAAAAGTAGTTTAATATTGTTTGCCAGTATTCTGTAAAACACAATCAAAAAGCTCCTTCCCTTAGACAAGGGAAGGTGGACCCTGACCTTAGTGTCTGGGGACGGAAGGGTCTGAAACAATACATAATAAGCTCCTCCCTTCAGTCAAAGGAAGCCCTGCCTGCCGTACTTTGTCAATCAGGCAAGCACTTTTTGCGACATTATAAATCATTTCAGTATCTTAGTTGAACTTCTAAAAACATGGAAAAAAGACAATTTCTAAAGCGTATTGGCCAAGCTGCCGTAATGTCCCCGTTTTTGCCTTTGGGTTTACAGGCACAATCCACTTATGTGGAAGAACCGTATCCTACAAATAATGATAATGAGTTTTGGAAGCGTATCAGAAAGGATTATGCCTTGAAACCAGATTACATTAACCTTGAAAATGGGTACTATAATTTTGCACCACAACCCACGCTAAATAAGTTTTTTGAGCATGTGAAAATGGTGAACTATGAGGCTTCGCATTATATGCGTACGGTCCAGTGGGAGAATAAAAATAAGGTAGCTGCAAGACTTGCCAAAATGGTCGGTGTCAATGCGGAGGAACTGATAGTTACCCGAAATACCACGGAATCCTTGGATATGGTTATTGGTGGTTTCCCTTGGGAAAAGGGCGATGAGGCCATATTTGCGGAACAGGATTACGGTTCAATGCAAGATCATTTTAACCAGATTGCCAAGCGCTATGGGGTCGTCAACAAAGTGGTATCGGTACCTAATCACCCAGCCAATGATGATGAGATTGTGAAGCTGTATGAAAAACAGATTACCCCTAAGACCAAATTGATGATGGTCTGCCATATGATCAATATTACGGGGCATATTCTTCCAATTCAAAAAATCTGTGATATGGCGCATAGTTATGGCGTTGAGGTTATGGTCGATGGGGCACATTGTATTGGACATTTTGATGTAAATATCGCCGACCTACATTGCGACTATTACGGATCAAGCCTACATAAATGGTTGAGTACGCCATTAGGTGCGGGACTGCTATATGTTGCCAAGGATAAAATCTCCAAGATATGGCCGTTGTTGGCAGATTATATTAAGGATGAAGATAAAATACAACGGTTAAACCATACAGGCACACATCCTGTACATACCGATTTGGCAATTAACGATGCTATTGATTATCTCGAAATGATTGGCATGCAGCGAAAGGAAGGTAGAATGCGTTTTATTCAGCGTTATTGGAGTGATCAACTACGTGATATTGAGAATATCGTCATCAACACTCCAGTTGAGGAACATCGCTCTTGTGGAATAGCCAATGTAGGGGTAAGTCACATGAAGCCAGCAGATTTGGCCAGTACATTGTTGGAAGAATTCAAAATTTTTACGGTGGCCATCGACTATGCCAATGTACAAGGGTGCAGAATAACCCCCAATGTATATACAACCACTGAAGAGTTGGACCACTTTGTCAATGCAATGAAGACTTTGGCGAGTAGGGGATAGGAGATCCCTAGATTATATTTTTATGTTAGTTATTTTTTTGAAGGAGATTGTTTTTCTTTTGTCATTTCAGGTTGGTACATAACATTCAATTGAAAAATGTCATTTCGTGCATAATGCCCAATGACGTCAAAATCCAACTTACTTGCACTAATTTCATCCAGATTCAATTCAGCAATCAATGCACCTGATGAATTAAACAATGGACCAGCTATTATCTTACCCAAAGGGGAAACAATAATGCTGCCACCAGCGGACATAACATCAGGTTCATCCACTACCAATTTTTGGTATTTTTCAGGGACCATGCTTTTAGTGAAATATTGATTACAACCGAGTACAAAACACCTTCCTTCCAAAGCAATATGCACCATAGTCGCAGTCCATTCTTTTCTTGCGTCTGCTGTCGGGGCAATATAGATTTCGACCCCTTTGCTATACATTGACATTCGCGCCAATGGCATGTAATTTTCCCAGCAAATGAGGCCACCCAATTTTCCGATTTTGGTTTGAAAAGTTGTTAAGTGTTCCCCGGCAGCTTCGGCCCAAATAATGCGTTCGGTACCTGTAGGTTTTATTTTCCGATGTACACCCAATAAGCCATCTGTGGGAGAAATATAAAGCATGGAACAATATAAACTTCCAGAGGTGCCATCCTTTTCGGTAACGCCTAGGACCAAATACACATTTTGTGATTTTGCCAGTTGTTCCATTTTTTTCAAATCATCACTTTCCGTATCAAAACTATGCCGGTGATATTCTTTATATAGCGCTCTACCTTCGGGTGTTCTACTTCCTATAGTGGCACCAAAGTTAAAACCTCGCGGATATCCGGGAACGAATGATTCTGGAAAGACAATGAGCTCGCATCCTTCTTTAGCGTACTTCTTGGTCAATGTTTCGACTTTATTCAGGGTTTTGCTTTTGTTAAAGAAAACAGGACTATCTTGGATTAGGCATACTTTAGTTTTCATCTTTAAGGCATTTTATTTCTTGATTTTATTTAGGTGTTCGCTATTTCCTGTCATCTGCCAATGCCCTAAAGAGATGGGGATATTACCTATAGCATTCAATTGATCAAAAAAGGCCTTCATTAAAAAAGGTTCTTTTTTTGACTCCTTCATACGGGCAAATTCTGCCATGGCATCTTCAAGAAGATATTTTCCCGTGATATAGCTGCTGCCATATCCTGGTTGGCGCAGATATAGGTGCTGCTCAAAAAGAAGCAGTTCCTTTTCGGTTTTCATCCATCCACGAGGAGTGTATTCTGAATGTATGCCGCCAGCTTCTTTCATGGTCATTTCATTGGCATGGGCGTAAAGAGAGCCCAAGCCTCTTGCGGCACGTTGTGCTATCATGATATATACCAGTTCTCTAGCTCTAGGGTTGTCCTCATATAAACCTGCATGCATAAACATTTCTTCAACTGCAGTGGCAGTACCCTCATTTCGCGAATCAAAGATGTTATACAATAAGGGCCCACGGCGAATTTCGCTTTTATGTGGTTCAGTATCCATTCGTGCCAATTCAAACCAATGATAAAAATGGGAATAAAGTGGTCTTGGATCATAATGGGTCACGATCCAGAAAAAATTACGTTTCTCGGCGGGGATGTATTGCCCCATATGGGGGCGTAATGCTGGCGCGAAATAATCCTTGACAGTAACCATTTCATCCTGGTCTAAAAAAGTAATCAGACTTTGGGCTGATTTTTCAGCCATTGCTGCATATGCTTCTGGGGAATTGGCATCCTTGAGTACTGGTAAATTTCGGTTTCTGTGTTCTTCCAGTTTTAAGGAAGACCATGCACGGGCGAGTTCCCGTTTTAAGATCATGACCTCATCTTCCCAAGTTAAGGGAACCAAATGCACATTTTGTAAATACCAGGTATAGTTTTCCTTGCCAATACCCGAAGAACCTGTTTTTGAAGTGGCTTTTTTTTGTAGCCATTCCACAAAATCATTGGTCGATGTAATGGCTGACTGTATGGTTTTTGTCAATTGTTTATCATTCTGTATATCGGGCCATTCCAATAGTTGTTCAAGGTCTTTGCTTTGGAATTCAATATCGCGTATACCGGCTATCCATAAGTCTTTGGCATTACCTGTAAGGTTTTGTTTGGCCTGTTCGTTTAAAGGCGGAATAACATTAAGATCATTCAACAATCTAGCTTTTTCGGCTTTGTTCAATGGAAATTCGTATGTCCAGATCTCGGTAGTCCCATGATGTGTGGGGCCTTCATGGGCGGGTACATCGCTGCGTGACATCCAGAGTGATTTGTAATAGGCCGGATCTCTTACCCAAGGTTTTAAAACCCGATGATTAAAGTCGTAGCCGTTCATTTCTGCCTTTATTAGGTTCCAGTCCACCTGTTGTTCAACCGGCCAATCCGAGACATCAATGGCAAGTAACTTTATCTGTAGTTTTTGAAACTCGGGCCAGCGTTTTTCGAAAGTTTCAGCCGTATAATCCGGGGCTCCTTTTCGTAGCGGTGGTTTTTCAAAGGCACGCCAATCTTTGAACAAGGTGACCAAATCATCGTAGGTATTGGAGGGCTGAGCTTGAACTAAACCCAATTGAAACAGTAATAGGATAAAGGTGATCCAAGGGAATGGTCGTAAGGATGC
>CBDUKE010000119.1:0-7760 GCA_965367725.1 uncultured Maribacter sp.
TTTTTAAATTTCAGTGATTTTAATAGCTATAAAATCCGATCTTCCATATTACATTTAATTCTCCGTATTTTTGCCCTATGGAAACACAGCGACAAAAAAAGATCGGAGGGGTAATTCAGAAGGATATCGTTGATATTTTACAACGTGCGGCCATTGGTGGTGGCATGACCGGAGTTTTGATCTCCGTATCAAAAGTAACCGTTACCACGGATCTCTCCATAGCCAAAGTATATCTTAGTATTTTCCCGAATAAGGATGCCCAGGAATTAATGGAAGGGATAAAATCAAACCAACCCCTGATCAAACATGAACTTTCGCAACGCACCAAGCACCAGCTACGAAGGGTGCCTGAGCTTCATTTCTTTTTAGATGATTCCTTGGACTATATAGAGAATATTGAGAAATCCTTGAAGGGTGAAGAAAACCCCATAGTGGATCGGGAACTACTCGAAAAAAGAAAAAAGTCCTAGGGAGGATGAATTTTCCGCTTTACATAGCACAGCGTTACCTTAGGTCAAAAAGCAGCCAAAACGCTGTGAACATCATTAATTTCATCACTTTTCTGGTGATTGTCATTGGTTCAGCCTCTTTGTTTATTGTATTATCCGGATTTGCGGGCTTAAAAACCTTTAGCCTTTCCTATACCAACATCTTTGACCCTGATTTGAAGGCGTCGCCCATAACCGGCAAAGTGTTTCATATCACTCCTGAACAGGAAAATAAATTATCGGCTATTGATGGCCTTGTGTCTTTCTCCAAGGAATTGGAGGAACAGGTTTCTTTTACGCACAAAGGAAAAAATCAATTTGCTTATATCAAAGGAGTTGATACTTCGTATACTAAAACAACGGCAATTGATAGTGCCCTCATTTTTGGGAGTTGGGATTATTCGCAGCAACTGGGGGTTGCAGGAATAGGACTGACCAATAAACTGGGGTTGACCATAAACCAATACAGGAATCCTTTGATGGTCATTGCGCCAAAACCAGGGAAAGGATCAATCTCACAATCAAAACCATACAATGAGCTGCCCCTTGTAATAAAAGGCGTATTTTCTGTTGAGGAAAGCTTGGACCATAAATATGTGTTCGTAGATTTGAAGTTGGTACAGGAGCTATTGGAAAAAGACAGCACCCAAATTTCTGGCATCAACTTTAAATTGTATCCTGACGCCGATACCCCAGCCTTACGCAATGAAATTGCTGCGGTTTTTGACAATGCGATAGTGCTCAAAAATAGGGAGGAACAGAACAGTACCCTTTATCGAATGCTAAATACCGAGAATTTGGCAACCTATCTTATTTTTACCTTGGTCCTGATCATTGCACTTTTTAATGTTGTTGGGGCCATCATCATGATGATCTTGGACAAAATCCAAGATTTGAAAGTCTTATATAACCAAGGGGCCACGATTAATGAATTAAGAAGGATTTTCTTTTTACAGGGTATTTTAGTGACCGGTTTGGGCGGCATTATAGGTGTTCTTTTTGCTTCGCTATTGATATGGTCACAATTGGCATTCGGCTGGCTAAAAATCACCCCCAGCCTCGCATACCCGGTTGAATATCAATGGATCAATATTGTAATTGTCCTGGCCACCATCGTGATATTGGGTATTATAGCATCTAAGATCGCAAGTAGTCGCATTACAAAAAAGTTGATTGCGTCTTAAGTGCCCTCAAAAACATGATCCCCGAACTTTTCCAAGACTTCGTCAAAGGCCGCAAAGACATCTGCCGATGCATCGCTGGTGACCATTTTCATACGGTATTCCTTAAAATTGGGGATGCCCTTAAAATAATTGGTATAATGGCGACGGGTTTCAAAAACACCCAATATTTCGCCTTTCCAAGCAATGGCCATTTGTAAATGTCTCCGAGCGGCTTCCACCCGCGCTTGCATAGTAGGCTTAGCTAAATGGGTGCCCGTTTTAAAGTAGTGTTTAACTTCATTGAAGAACCATGGGTAGCCTATACTGGCCCGCCCGATCATGGCACCATCCAAACCATACACATCGCGCATTTTCATGGCAGCTTCCGGGGAATCAATATCGCCATTCCCAAAAACCGGTATATGCATGCGTTGGTTGTTCTTTACCTCGGCAATCGGCGCCCAATCGGCACTTCCTTTATACATTTGCGCCCTTGTTCTACCGTGAATGGCAATGGCCTTGCACCCTACATCCTGTAAACGCTCGGCAACCTCAACGATTTGTATTGAATTTTCATCCCAACCCAATCGGGTTTTCACCGTAATGGGCAAATGGGTACGTTCAACCATGGCCTTGGTCAAAGAGACCATCAGGTCAATATCCTTTAAAATTCCTGCGCCCGCACCTTTGCTTACCACTTTTTTAACGGGGCAGCCAAAATTAATATCAATGATATCGGGTTTTGATTTTTCGACAATCTCCACAGATTGCAACATGGAATCGAGATTGGCGCCAAAGATCTGGATGCCCACTGGGCGTTCTTTTTCGTAGATATCCAATTTCATGACACTCTTGGCGGCATCGCGGATCAAGCCTTCGGAAGAAATGAATTCAGTATACACCACATCGGCACCCTGCTCCTTGCACAATGCCCGAAAAGGAGGGTCGCTCACATCCTCCATAGGAGCAAGTAAGAGTGGAAATTCTGGCAATTGTATGTCTCCGATTTTAGGCATCTACCACGCTTTGGAATATGGCGCAAAAATAATCAATTTCAAAAGGTAATATCAACTTCGACTTTTTTGCCCTTCCTATCAACAATCACTTTGGTGGAATTCCCTTCCTCAAAGGTTGATAATGCCCGCATATAACTCATCATATCAACCACGGTGCTATCGCCCATTTGAATGACGATATCCCCTTTTAGCAAGCCCGCTTTTTGGGCCGGTTTATCTTCACTGACCCCATCTATACGCATGCCCTTACCGTCAAAAAGGTAATCGGGAACAACGCCCAAGGCCACCTTAAAGCGAGGCACTTCCTCACTTTCGTTCTTTGTCTTTTTGAATGCCAATTTAGGGTCATCATCCAACTCGGAAATCACTGAGGTTATATAGCCCACAATCATTTGCATACCTTCATAGTTCAGCTTCTCGGCATCATCGGTGGGTTTGTGGTAATCTTCATGCTGCCCTGTAAAAAAGTGCAGCACCGGAAGGTCTTGGAGGTAAAAAGAAGTATGGTCCGATGGCCCTACCCCAGACTCTTTAAGCACCAGTTTAAACCCTGGATTTGAAGCATTCAATACTTGGCTCCAGATGGGGGCGGTGCCGGTGCCGCTAACAGATAGGGTCTTGTCTTCCCTTAACCTTCCCACCATGTCCATATTAATCATATAATTAACCTGGGCCAGATCAATAGTTGGATTTTTAGCAAAATAATTACTGCCCAACAATCCTATTTCCTCACCAGAAAAAGCCATAAATAAATAGTTGTGGTTTTTAGCTTGACTCTTAGTGAGACTATCAGCCAATTGAAGCATTACCGCAACGCCACTGGCATTGTCATCCGCTCCGTTATGTATGGCAGCACCTTCACGATGCAATGAACCTTCACCGCCCATTCCCAAATGATCATAATGGGCGCCAATAATGACCGTGTTTTCGGCTTTATTATCCCAATAGCCTATAATATTTGTTCCGGTAATTGAACTATCACTGCTAACATAGGCAACCTCTTGGTGTGGGTCTTTTTTAGGTTTAAATGAAAATGTTTGATAATAGGATGCAGAATCCCCAGCAGGATTTAAGTGCAGGTCTTTCATTCTTTGCATAATATATTGCGCTGCCTTCAACTCATACGCAGTACCTGTTTCACGCCCCCTAAGACTATCACTTGCTAAAAAATAAACGTCGTCTTGAAGACTAATAGTGGGTGCTTTTTCCTTTTTACAGGATACGATTAACAACAAAATCAGTGGTATTATTATCTTTTTTATCATTTTTGCATGTAGTTTTATCCAAAATTAAACATCCTATGAGAATTATTCTATGTTTTGTCCTTGTAATCTTATTTGTTAATTGCAAGACCGATCCAAAAAAACAGCCAGTGACCGAAGAAAAGCCTTCGACCTTAATGGCAGGTTCGGATACGTTGATCTACAGCGGTGAAAAACATTTTAAATCGATCCGGCAAATAACTTTTGGCGGGGACAATGCCGAAGCCTATTGGAGTTTTGATGACAAACAAATGATATTTCAGTCAAATAACAAGGAATGGGGTTTGGAGTGCGACCAGATGTTCTTAATGGATATAGCCGATAATTTCAAAGACAAGCAACCACCCCTAGTCAGCACCGGAATGGGCCGTACAACCTGCGCCTATTTTTTACCTGACAATACCCATTTTGTGTACGGTTCCACACATCTGGTTGACCCGGCCTGTCCTGAAGTACCTTTGCGCAAGAATGGCAAATACGTTTGGCCCGTTTACGATTCCTTTGATATTTTCGTGGCTGATCTGGAAGGAAATATAACTGCGCAATTGACCAATGAACCGGGTTATGATGCCGAGGCAACGGTTTCTCCTAAAGGCGATAAAATCGTTTTTACCTCGACCCGAAGCGGTGACCTTGAATTGTATACCATGAACTTGGACGGAAGCGATGTAAAACAAATTACCGACGATTTGGGTTATGACGGGGGCGCCTTCTTTTCGCCCGATGGCACCAAGCTTATTTTCCGGGCCTCAAGGCCAAAAACCGAAGAAGCTATTAAAGAATATAAAGATTTGCTTGCCCAAGGTTTGGTTGAACCAACCGATATGGAGCTGTTTATTTGCAATGCCGATGGAAGTGATCTAAAACAACTCACTTTCTTGGGGAATGCCAATTGGAGTCCGTTTTTTCATCCTTCAGGAGAAAAAATACTTTTTTCGAGCAATTTTGAAGCAGAGAAAGGTTTTCCTTTTAATTTATACCTGATAGATCTTGATGGCAAAAATCTGGAACGTGTAACGCACGGGCAGACATTTGATGCTTTTCCGGTATTCTCTAATGATGGTAAATATTTGGCTTTCTCAAGTAACCGTAATAACGGAGGGGGCAGGGATACGAATCTGTTCATCGCCGAGTGGCAAGATTGATCACTTAAATTCTATTGCGTTCCTCTACTTTTTTAGATTTTTTATTGGTCCTGATTCTTGTGTTTCCGAACTTATATCGAAACCCTAAAACAACCAATCTGCTTTCTGGCCTGTAATAGGAAGTGTTATCCTGGTTAAGGAATTTTCTGGTGTTAAATAGCCTTGAGTCATTAAAAATGTCATCTACCCCTAATGATATGCTTCCTTTTTTATCCCAAAGTGACTTTTGTAGGGTAATGCCCAATTTTGAGTAATCTTCCTGTCTTGAATTTCCTTGGATAACGGGAGAGGAATAGAGCAAACTCACATCTGCCTTTAAACTTTTGTCACTTAAAAAAGAAAAACCGCTATTGGATCGTATATACGTATTCCATAATCCGTTTTCAACCAATTGCCCAGAATCCAAATCAGTGAAATTACTTTCTATGTATGCCGTAGAGGCCATAAAATAGAAATGCCAGTTATTGGTGAAATTCTTGCTGATGCTGAAATTAAAACCATAGGCAAAATCCTTGTCTACATTTGAACTGATAAAGCGCAATAGTTGCGAATCATTATCTTGAAATACCAGTCTTTGGTAGTAATTTGTACGATTCTTGTAAAACAGTTCAAAGGTATAACCGCGGTTAAAGGTATAACCCCCGGCCATGTAATGCCGTGACGATGGCAATAGGTCCGGATTGCCCTCTACTATTGAATTATTACTTTGAAAAACCTGAAACGGATTTAGATTATTATATCGCGGTCTGGTAATTCGACGGTAATAATACAAATGAAATTCGTGTTTTGCACTAGGGGTGTACTGCAGTGAAAATGAAGGGAAAAGCTTAAAATAGTCATTCTTCTTGGCCGCTTCGTCGGTATTGAGTTTTCCCAGGGTATTGGTCTGCTCAGCCCTAAGACCCACTTTAACATTCCATTTATCCCATTTGTTGTCTATACTGGTATAGCCCGCTACAATACCTTCATCATATTCAAAAACACCGGCTTCCGTAGGATCGATTCCTGGTTGGTTCCTATCAAACCCTTCCTGGTCAATGCGCCCCTTGGAATTGATCTGGGCATACCTAAATCCTGTCTCAAATTTCGAACTCGTGCCCAAAGGGGTAATAAAATCAGCTTGAATGCTATAAAGATTAATATTTTGAATAGAATTTGTCAAGAAATCATTCTCAGAGGTCAGGTTGTTATTGACATCAAAAAAATCAGTGTTCAAATCTTGTCCACGCTCATAATCATAATAGGTGTAGTGCGAATTCATTGATATTTCAGCGCCCTTCTTGCGTAGCTTGTGTACAAAATCCAAATAAAAAGAAGCATTTAGCTGTTTTTCTTCAGAATCGTTCAGCGTTATAAAACTTGATACAGCTGCCCCATTCGTATCTGTTATTTGGGTCTCCGTATCGTACATTCTAGCCACACTGGGATTCCATTGGTTCAAGGTAGAAATAGACAATGAATTGCGGTCATCAATGAAATAATCGAAAAAGGCATTGAAATTATGTCGTTTACGTCTGCGAATGTAATCTTCCTCAGCCGCCCATGTAGATGTAATTGAGCCATCATCAATAAAATTGGTAACATCGGTATATTGCGTAAACCACTTTTCTTGACTAAAACTGTAATTCGCTGAAAAACCGGTCTTACTCCCTTTAAAAAAATGATCGGTTCCTAAGGTGTGTTTCGGGAAAACGCCTTGGGTATACCTATTAAAAACAGCACCATTATATCCTGAAATCAAATTTTTCTTCATTATAATATTAATCAACATGCCATCTTCCGCACTATACTTGGCAGGAGGATTGGTGATCACCTCTATTGCTTCAACATTACTTGCCGTGGTACCAGAAAGCAGATTGATCACATCGGCCCTCGGAAGATTTATTTTTCTCCCATTGATCATTATTCCGATATCCTTGCTTCCCTTTACCGAAAGCTCATTATTGATGACCACAACCCCTGGGGCCCTTTTCAGGGCTTCCCAAATATCCCCATCTGAAAATGCGGTATTCCCAATATTGAAAACAAGACGGTCAACTTTACGCTCAACCCTTGGTTTTTGCGTGGCTACAATAACTTCATCAAGAACTTGGGCGTAATTGGAAATAGTTATAGTGCCAACATCCGTATCGGCTATGATTGATACGTTTAAAAAATCGGATTCATTATCGAGGTAACTGGCCTTTACCAAATAATCGCCAGGAGGTATGTTGGTGATTTTAAAAACGCCTTTATCGTCTGTAGAGGAACCATTGATCAAAATACTATCCAAAGCACTTAACAACAATACATTGGCCAACCATATTGGTTCACTATCGGTACTGATGATTTTACCATGAAGATTATATTCCTGCGAAAATGATGAGGAAGTCAAAAAAGCAAGAAGTAGGTATAATATGATCTGTTTGCTCACGAAAACATTAGATTGGGGTGTAACTTAAGAAAAAAACACGAATTCTCTTACAAAAAAAGTGGGTTTCATCAATAATAATCCAGAAGGTATTCCTAATTATAAAATACATAGTACAAAACAACCACGGTTTATTTTGCACTATATTTGCACTTCCGAAAGAAAATGGCCTATTTCAACTGAATTGAGGCCGGGGATAATTTGAATTTAATCTGAATAGTAGTTGAAAAATATACGAAACTTTTGCATTATCGCGCATATTGACCATGGCAAAAG
>CBDUKE010000120.1:0-7678 GCA_965367725.1 uncultured Maribacter sp.
TCAAGCGAACGGCGGCAGATAGCCAAGGTATGTAGTTTCCAGTGACATTACCATATCAGTCCGTACAACAAACCATCAACTGACTACTGACTACTGCTTACTGCTTACTGACTACTGCTTACTGCTTACTGCTTACTGACTACTGACTACTGACTACTGACTACTGACTACTGACTACTGACTACTGACTCCTTAAGGAATATTCAAATACTTATGGGTTTGTAGCGATACTTTCCATTTGGGGTTTTTCATAACATAATCCACAATTAGGGGTATTATTTTGTCCCGCACGCTCCATTCGGGTTGTAAATACAAAATACAATCGTTATTCACCTTTGCTGCCTCTTCTTCGGCAAAAATCAAATCATGCTTATTATAAACAATAACCTTTAGCTCGTGGGCCTCTTCATAGATCTTAGCTGTAGGCAGCTTATTTTTTTTTGGCGATAGGCAAATCCAATCCCATTTCCCAGTAAGCTCATAGGCCCCAGAGGTTTCAATATGTGTCTGAACATTCTTGGCTTTCAAGGCTAGGGTCAAGGGTCCCATATCCCAAGTCAAAGGTTCACCTCCGGTTACAACGATCGTATCTGAATTTTTGACCGCTTTTTCAACAATACTTTCGATATCAGTAGGTGGATGTGTCTCTGCATTCCAACTTTCCTTTACATCACACCAATGACAACCTACATCACAACCCCCTACACGAATAAAATAAGCAGCTGTGCCCTTGTGAAAACCCTCACCTTGAATGGTATAAAATTCTTCCATTAGCGGAAGCATCAATCCCTGGTTAACCTTAGCTAAAACATCCTCATTTACCATTTGGCAAAGATAGTACTTACTTATCGTTTTATTGTTGCCTAAAAATGCCCTATTTTTATCAAAAATTAGACTTCATGAGTACCAAAGACGAATTCTTTGCACATATAGAGAAAGGGTATACTACCAAAGGTGATTTTATTACGATGGGTGCAGCAATGCTAAATGGTGAGGCCGTTACCAATGCCCTTGTTAAAATACCCCTTAAAACATTGAACCGTCATGGCCTGATTGCCGGCGCCACAGGTACTGGAAAAACAAAAACACTTCAGGTCCTTGCTGAGAATTTATCAGATAAGGGTATTCCCGTATTGTTAATGGACCTTAAAGGTGATCTAAGTGGCATTGCCGAACCAAGTCCAGGGCATCCTAAAATTGATGAACGCCATGCGAAGATTGGAATACCGTTTGAAGCCAAGAGTTTTCCTGTTGAAATACTTTCATTATCAGAACAGGATGGCGTTAAATTACGGGCTACCGTATCGGAATTTGGTCCTGTACTCTTATCACGAATATTGGATTTGTCAGAGACCCAAGAGGGGATTGTTGCCGTGGTCTTCAAGTATTGTGATGACAATAAATTACCACTTCTGGATCTAAAGGATTTTAAAAAGGTATTGCAATACGCAACAGGAGGGGGCAAAAAGGAATTCACCAAGGATTATGGTCGAATTTCAACGAGTTCTACCGGCACCATCTTGAGGAAGATCATTGAAATGGAACAGCAAGGTGCCGATTTGTTCTTCGGGGAAAAATCTTTTGAAGTAGATGATTTGACCAGGATTGATGAAAACGGAAGAGGCTATATCAACATTATTCGATTAACCGATATTCAAGACCGGCCAAAGCTGTTCTCTACATTTATGTTGAGCTTACTGGCAGAAATATATTCCACCTTCCCAGAACAAGGAGATAGTGATAAACCAGAGCTCATTTTGTTTATTGATGAGGCCCATTTAATTTTCAAGGAAGCTTCAAGCGCTTTATTAGATCAAATTGAAAGTATCGTTAAATTAATCCGTTCCAAAGGCATTGGTCTATATTTTGTAACCCAAAACCCAACCGATGTACCCAATGAAGTATTGGCACAATTGGGCCTAAAGGTACAGCATGCCTTACGGGCTTTTACAGCTAGGGATAGAAAAGCCATTAAACTAACAGCCGAGAATTACCCCATATCGGAATATTATGATACCAAGGAAGTATTGACTTCATTGGGTATTGGTGAAGCATTGATTTCCGCCCTTGATGAAAAAGGGCGTCCAACTCCATTAGCTGCAACGCTGTTACGTGCGCCTATGAGTCGTATGGATGTACTTACCGATGCGGAGCTTAGCTCTGTTATCAAGAATTCTGACTTAGTTGGTAAATACAACAAAATCATCGATAGGGAAAGTGCTTATGAAATACTCAATGAAAAGATAGAAAAGGCTGAAAAGGAAGCAGAAAAAGAAAGCACAAAACCAACGAGTAGAAGAACATCTACCAGAAGAAGTACGAGACAAAACCCTGTTATCAAGGTATTGACTAGTGCCACTTTTATTCGCGGGGTTTTAGGGGTATTAAAAAAAGTAATGCGATAAAAGAATATGAGGAAGATTTTTATTGTTACCGCCATTCTCGCGATTACATTTATGGCGCAATGTACTGAAGAAAAAGACACGACCTTTCTTATAACCAATACAAGCGTTGGTAAACTCGATAAAATTAGTCTTGTCCGGGATTTGGGAGTCATTTATGACCAGGATTCCGTCGTGAGGGATACCCTAAAACTGTCATTGGGTCTTGGCACTAGGAATATAAATATCTACGAAAAAGGAGGTAGCCATTTATTGACCTTGACACCAAGTACCGATAGTATTCCGAAAATCCAGAATGTAAGGGTCAACGACCCAAGATTCAAAACCGATAAAGGTATTGGACTCAACAGCACGTTCAAGGACATCAAAGAAAAATATACCATCCAGAAAATCGTGACCTCGATAAACAACATCGTGATTTTTGTTAAAGACAGCGATGTGTATTTTACCATAGATAAGAGCGAACTTCCTGATAGTCTTAGATATGTTTCAAGTCCGAATATTGATGCCGTACAGGTTCCTGAAAATGCTAAAATCAAATATTTGATGGTTGGTTGGGATTAGATTTTTCATAAAACCGATTTTAACGCCGATTTCATTTTTTAAAATCAATTCCTTTTCTAAATTATGAGAAAACAACTCAACAAATACCTTCCGTTAGCCTACGGTGCCTACTTTAATGCATTGGCGATTTTCTCCCAGAAAAAGGCAGTTGAAAAAGCTTTTTCACTTTTCTGCACCCCCAGGGATGGTAGGGTAAAACCCGAACAACAGGAATTTTTGGAACAAGCCAAAAGCCGTAGAATAAAGGCTAAGGGCTTAGAGATACAAACTTACCATTGGCAAGGAGCTAAAGAAACAATTTTATTATTGCACGGCTGGGAAAGCAATGCCTCTCGTTGGCGAAATTTAATCACCTTTCTAAAAAACGAAGACTACAATATTGTTGCCTTTGATGCTCCGGCCCATGGCCATTCTACCGGAGCCATATTCAATGTACCCCTATATGCCGAATGTACTAAAGCTGTAATAAATTTATACACCCCAAAAATAGTAATAGGTCATTCTGTTGGGGGTATGAATTCTTTGTATAATCAAGAGAAATACCCCAATGAAGAAATAGCTAAAATAGTAACCATTGGGTCTCCATCAAGACTTCAAGATATAATGGTGCATTACCAACAATTGCTGCAATTCAATGATGTGGTCATGTCAGGATTGGATGATTACTTCAAGGAGCAATTTGGTTTTAGAATACATGAATTCTCAACATCCCAATTCAAGGGGCATCTCTCAAAAAAAGGACTTATTATTCACGATAAAGAAGATACAATTGCCCCCTTTAGCGCTTCAGAACAAGTACATGCCACTTGGGCTAACAGCACCTTTTTCAAAACCAAAGGATTTGGTCATTCCATGCATCAAGATGAAGTGAACCATCACATAATGGACTTTATTAAATCATAGAAAAAGACTAATTTTAATCATGGTATTGTCCCCTTGAGGGGACGGCCGAAGGTAGGGGTGTCAAAACATCCCCCTAAATCCCCCTTCAAAGGGGGAATTGCTCAATTAAAACTTATATATATGCAGAACGTTACTCCTTTCCATATTGCCATACCTGTTCACAATTTGGCTGAATGCCGTAAATTCTATGGGGAAATACTCAATTGTGAAGAAGGTCGAAGCAGCGACCATTGGGTAGATTTTAACCTATTCGGTCATCAATTGGTAATACATTACAAACCTAAATCACAAGAAGAATTACATACCAATCCAGTGGATGGAAAGGATGTGCCTGTACCACATTATGGGGTGGTACTTCCTTGGGACACTTTTCATACTTTTTCTGAAAATTTGAAAGCAAAAGGTATAGCCTTTGTTATTGAACCTTACATACGATTTAAGGGCTTGGCAGGAGAACAGGCAACCATGTTCTTTTTAGACCCAGCTGGTAATGCATTGGAATTCAAGGCATTTAAGGATATAGGGCAGTTGTTTGCCAAATAAGCCCATAATACTACGTAAAACGAAGGCCATCCAAATTGGTCGAAAATCAACCTCCCCTTTCTTCTCCTTCATTGCATTTCGGAGAATTCATACCCCTCCTCATCTGAGGAGGGGAGCTTTTAATTTTTATATTTCCAGACCCAGACGGGAATGCATTGGAATTCAAGGCTTTTAAGGATATGGGGCAGTTGTTTGCCAAATAAATTATTGTGACCAAGCCGTTGGCACCCTATCCCAACGATGCTTTCGAAGCTCCTTGAACAATGGTTGTGGCAGCCCATTACCATCACTAACTGCCGTATTAGCCAAAACATTACGCGCTTTTCGCATTCCGGGAATCATTGTACTCACCGATTTATTCATTGTAATAAACCTAAGTGCCATTTCAGCCATGGTCATACCTTCAGGAATCAAAGGTCTCAATGCATCTGCTTTTTCCACGCTGGAATTTAGGTTCTCGGGCACAAAATAAGTTCCGCGCCAATCACCCTCTGGAAAAGTCGTTTCTTTGGTAATATTACCTGTCAACGTACCTTCATCAAAAGGAACCCTGGCAATAACGGCGATATCCATTTTATCACATAGGGGAAACAACCCATCTTCAGGTGCTTGGTCAAAAATGTTATAAATGACCTGAACCGCATCGAGCATCCCAGTCTTCAAGGCTTTAATGCCATTCTCTGGTTCCCAGCGATTTACACTAATACCCATGGCAGCGATCTTTCCTGATTTTTTCAAGTCTTCGATGGCCCTCTGCCATTCTTCCCGTTCAGCCCAAACATCATCCCAAGTATGCAACTGCATTAAATCTATTTGTTCTAACCCCAAATTCTTTAAGGTCTTATTGGTATATGCCACAATATGTTCTGTGGGATAAGAATCCTCAAAGCTATATTCAGGTCTGGCCGGCCATTTAAAATTTTTGGGTGGAATCTTGCTAGCGGTATATATTTTATTGTTTGGATGCCTTTGCACCAATTGCCCTAACAATTCTTCACTATGTCCTTCACCATATCCCCAAGCCGTATCAAAAAAGTTAACACCATTTTCAATGGCCAAGTCCAAGGATTTGGCTGATTGAATATCGTCTGATTCTGTCCATCCGCCCATACCCCACATGCCATATCCTATTTCACTTACTTGCCAATTGGTCCTTCCAAATTTTCTGTATATCATGCTACTTGTTTTTGCTTTTCCATTTTTCCCTAAGCCAAATAAAAGCTCCATATAGGACTCCAAAGACTAGGCTCTCCGAAATTTCACGTACTATTATTTGGTTAGAGTATTCTTTCTCCAATATCAATGAAATAATAACATAGAGAAGCACTGCAGCCAATACTTGTATTATGAATCTTTTCTTGTCCATTATCTTAATATTGATGAAATGCTTGAGATACAAATTCCAATACCTTAGGCAGGGATTCACGCCAGTACGTCCAACTATGCCTGCCCTCCCTAACCCGGTATTCATGTGGGATTTCTTTCTTTTTCATGGCGATATGCGCCAAACTGTTTCCTTCATATAAAAAATCGTCATCGCCACAATCTATATACCATCGCACCGATTTTATATCCTCGACTGGCACACTTTCAATTAAATTAATGGCATTGTGCTGTTTAAAGTATTCTTGGATAGCTGCCTCTGTATATGTTTCGTTTTCACTTTTTAATCTTTCCTTATAATCCTCAATGGTCAAAGGCCCAACATATGCACTTAAAGGGCAAGCTGAAGAGAAAAGTTCAGGATGATGTAGGGCATACATAAAAGATCCCCCACCACCCATGGAAAGCCCAGCAACTGCTCTGTATCTTTTTTCACTTTTTATGCGATATTGCTGTTCAACAAAGGGCATTAATTCCTCAAAAAAGAAATCCTCATACCTCCAATCTTTTCCTTGATTGAAGTAACCCCGTCTCCCAGTGTTGGCATCTGGCATTACAATGATCATTGGTGTTGCCGTACCATCTTTAATGGCATTATCGGTAATCCTTAGCACTTCACCAAATTGTACCCAACCAGTCTGGTCATCACCAGCACCGTGCAATAGATATAAAACTGGATAACTACGGTCTGATGTTTCATAATCCGGTGGTAGATATACTGCATACTTGCGTTCACTTTTCAAGATTTTACTGGTCATGGTAAGATTGTCATAGACCTTGCCCGTTTGAGCGAAGCTTGAAAAGATGAATCCAAGGGTCAAGCATAGTGAAATAAGTGATTTATTCATAATAAACATGGTTGTTTCAGTCCAAAAATAAGAATATACAAGTTAGTGAAATGTAGTCAGATTTGTTGCCAGAATTATTGCAAAGAACACGAAAATAATGAAAGCCCAAATGGGTTTCACCTTTTATAAGTCCCCTTTATTTAATCCAGAAAAAAGCAAATATAATATTGGGAACCCAACATAACCATGCCACTATGCGGTAGGCAACTTCAAAGTCATCAAAAAAATATTCAAAATAGGCAACCAAATACGAAGGGTAACACTAGATATTATGCTGATCCTTGAGGGTCATAAATATACATTTGTTTCGACCCTACGAAAAACGGTATCCAAATGTACCACCTGCAATTACCAGCTTCCGCCGCCACCGCCACCGAATCCGCCGCCGGAGGAGCCACCTCCTGAGGAACCGCTACTGGATGGGCTACTCACCATATTCGATTTTGCCATTGCCATGGAACTCGAGAACGATTTTGAAAAATTGTGCATGCTAAGCACATTGTGTGAAGGGGATGTGTACCATTGGGGCGGAGGCACGTGCAACGCTTCGAACTTTCTGGCCCATTTATCGAACATACCAAAGGCAAGCGCATACCCCATGGTATTTTCAAAATAGCCCGGATCGTCCTTTATCAACATTTTCAATTTATTTTCCTCTGCTACCTTAATAAATTGCCTAAACCCCTTTAATTCAGAAAGCATCCTATTACCCCGGCTATTTTTTTTCACCATATAACTATTGAGGATGATTAACAAAACGCAGGTAATAAATAGGACCACAGCAGCCAAAGGTCCCCAATAAAACAATCCGACTAAAGACAACAATATTGCCAATACGATTAAAACGACCCAGGTGATACCCTGTATTTTTTTTGATTCGGCCTCATAATAGAGCTGTGCCTTTTTCTTTAATACACTAGCTGCCCCTGACATCGTAGTGTAAAAAGTGTCTTTTAGACTACTTACCAGCACTTCGGCAACATCTTTGCCCTGATCATTCCCAAACAGCCCATTGAATATCTTCAGTTCGTAATC
>CBDUKE010000121.1:0-7605 GCA_965367725.1 uncultured Maribacter sp.
TAACCTAATCCCAGTATAGGATTCCTTTTAATGTAGCTTAAAATTTTTAGTCACTTCCATCGGATACTTTCCGCAGTTCATTGAGGCTATCCATCTCATTTCTAAAGCGTAGAATGACCAGCGTATCCATTTCATGATATATACTATCCCGCATGGCCCTCCAATTTTTGGCATTCAGTTGGATGGTGAATTTTTGGATGTTTTGTAGCCTTTCCATATTGTGGCGGTTGGCCTTCCAGTAAGCACTGGTGCTTTCCCGGTGTTTCAAGTCCTGTAGGTATATGCCAATACCAAAGCCAGCAATAATGACAACTACAACAATCCAAAGTGTTTTCTTTTTTACCATACTGCTTTACTTTGCTACGATAACCTACTCCCGGGTCCTTGATTTCGAATGCTGATACGTAATTTCAACAAGATCAAGTAGTAATCACTTACTAATTTACGAAACTTGGGTTAATCAGACTTCAAATTCAACCCATAAACATCGCACTTTATACGTCAAAAAGAAATTAAATTTGTTCATTGGGTGGTTTAATCTGTTGAATTTCAAAAAATGGGTAGCAGATACCTTGATTTACTAACCCAATTTCTTACTTTTAAAGCAATACAAAACCATTTATAATGCATATCCTTTTAATTACTAAGTCTCGTTTTCTTTTTTTACAACTGTTCTTTTTTATCAGTGTTACACTAAGTGCGCAAGATGATTTTTTATACGGGGACGCAATGCCCGATGCACCTGAACTTGCCGTAAGAGGCGACCATACCCTAGGGGTACGAACCCTTGCATTGGTGCATAAAGACCAAGTGGATATTTTGAATTCTAAAGAAGGCAAGGACCCGCTTTACCATCGTAAGTTGACCGTTGAAATGTGGTACCCCGCACAGCTAACCTCAGGAGCCGAAGCTTCGGTAACTTATGAAGAGGTTATGGGTACCCGAGGGGATTCGTTGCGCCCGTTGATCCCCTTTACCTTTAAGGGCAGGGCCTTACGCGATGCCCCACCTAAAACGACTGAGGGGAAATTCCCTTTGATTATAGTCTCCCATGGGTATGTGGGTTCACGCTACCTGATGACCTATTTGACCGAAAACCTGGCCTCTAAAGGCTATATCGTAGTCGCCATTGAACATACCGATTCTACCTTTAAAGATGCAGCCCCTTTTCAAAGTACGCTCTTAAACCGTGCCCAGGACATCCAATTCGTACTTGACGAAATGGCACGTTTGGGACAGGCCGATAGCAAAGACCAAATTGCCGGACTCATAGCTACTGATAACACAGCTATTGTGGGGTATTCCATGGGCGGTTATGGGGTTCTTAATGTGGCCGGTGCCGGTTATTCAGATGGGCTGGGGCAATTTTTTACCGGTATGTCTGGGGGTAGCAGTTCAATTTCAAAACTATTGGCGAGCAATCCTGAATATCAGGGTGGCAAAGACAATCGCATCAAGGCCGTAGTCGCTTTTGCCCCTTGGGGTATGGAACGTGGGGTTTGGGATGCCGAAGGCTTAAAAGGCCTAAAGACCCCGACCTTTTTTGTGGCGGGGAGTCAAGATGATATTTCAGGCTACGAAAAAGGAATCAAGGCGATTTATGAAGGGACGGTTAACGCGGACCGTTATTTATTGACCTATAAAAATGCACGGCATAACGTAGCACCGAATCCTCCACCAGCGGCTGCTTTACAACCCGGACGCCATATTGATGAATATTACCGTTACGCGGAACCTTCATGGGACCAACGGAAAATAAACAATATCAACCAGCATTTTGTGACTGCATTTTTGGGTACCTACTTAAAAGGCGAAGATCATTCAAAGTTCCTAGATCTTCCCAAAGATTCCAACGAGGAAACTTGGGAAGGGTTTAAGCCCCGTTCTTCCACTGGAATGGAGCTGTTATATGCCCCTGGAGTGGAATAGGGTTGAGGCCTATTTATATGCTTTATTCCGATATTTATATCTGGTTTGTATAGCGCTTATAGCTACTTTATCTATAATTCATTAGCTTTATAAAGGTTCAATGTAATGATATGTCAATGAAAAGGTTATTTTATTTCTTGGTATTGCTGCTCCTAGCTGTCCAAATCACCGTGGCACAAGCTGGAGTTGGTGAAAAAAGTAGTGCAGAAACTTCGGACTCTTTTTTTCAAGACCAGGAACCCATTGCCATGCGATTAAAGTTCTCTACAAAAGACATTAAGAAAAATACCAATGATAGTACCTACATCAGCTCCACCTTATTAATCCAAAATAAGGAGCGCTCTTGGGATTCATTACAAATTAAGCTTAGGGCCCGTGGAAACCATCGCCGTCAAAATTGTTATTATGCACCCTTAAAAGTGAAGCTAAAGAAGAAGGCAACAAAAGAAACAATGTTGGAAGGCAACACCAAGCTAAAGCTGGTTTTGCCTTGTTTATTGCAAAAAGATAAAGATGATCTGGTGTTAAAGGAATATATGGCCTACAAGCTATTCGAAATAATTTCTCCCTACCATTTTAAGACACGCCTGGCAAATATTGAATTTGAGGAAGAAATAAGATCACGGATAAAGAAACATAACCTCAAGGCCATTCTGATCGAAGATATTGATAAAGTCGCGGAGCGCCATAATGGTAGAGCGATGAAACGGGAGGTGCATCCCCTGCAACAGGATGACCTAACTTCCCTGCAAAATGCCTTTTTCCAGTATTTAATTGGGAATACCGATTTCTCGACAAGAGGTGGTCACAATCAAAAGCTATTGTTTACCGACAATAAATATGTCAGCATTCCTTATGACTTTGATATGTCTGGGCTTGTAAATGCCCCTTATGCCACGGTATCTGGGGTAGATAATTTGAATAGTTATGCAACTGAGGTGACACAACGCGTCTATAAAGGTTATAAACGCGATGACAAACTGCTGCAAGAAGTAAGGCAAAAATACATTGCATCCAAAGATGGGGTATTTGAGGTTATAGACGGCTTAAAGCAATTTTTCAATGACCCATCGCAGTTCGCACAGGCCAAGGATTTTATCGATGATTTTTTTGAGATTATGGAAAGCGATAAAAAATTCGAAAAATTTATTGTGGATCGTACCAGGACCAAATGAATTAATAATCAAGAAAAGCCAAAGTTTCTTGTTGTTTCAAGCTCGAGTTAGCGATTTTTTAGACCCAGAAAACTTATTTTACACAGTGCTGAAGCTTGGTTTTTTCATTAGCTAAAAAGATCATTAAGTTTTTTTTGATTTAGGGGTTTGTTGATATATCCTTTACAGCGTATTTTATTAAGTGCATTTTGAACATCACTTTCACGGTAGGAAGAGGATAATACATAAATGTCAATTGGATTTTGAACAAATGCTTGGTTATTCTCCAATGCATCTAAAAGTTGAAAGCCATTCATTTGGGGCATATAGAGATCAAGAAAAACAATATCTGGAACAAATACTTTTTTATTTTTTATTGAAAGATCCTGAATTGAATTTAAATAGGCAATGGCATCCAATGGAAAGTTGAATGTTTTAGTCTCAATATCTTTATGAAATTTAACAAGTTCCTTCTCACTCAAGAAAGAGTCGATAGGACTGTCATCGATTATTAATGCTTTTTTAAATGGGGCCATTGGTTTTTTTGCTAGGGACTTTAGGGTAATAAGACGTTATGTGGTTGCCTGTGAATCTCGCTTAAAGGATAAATAAAATCAAAAGACGCTTATTTTGACTAGACCACGATTTTCATCGGAACAACGGGATTTGGCGACTGTTTCAAATGCGTATCTTTTTTAAGGTTTTCCTTATATACCAAAAGCGATGACATCAAATCCTCATCCCAGGCAAAAATGATAGCTGACTTTAAATTAACTGCGAATTTTTTTCGACATTTTTTGCAATGCAGTTTTAGAAGGTCCTCAGTGTACTTTTTTTCAAGAACATAATCATGTTTATTCAATAGTTTACATTTTAAATGCAACCAATTTTGAATAGCATATGTAATGGTATGTAGTCTTCCCATATTTCAGTGGTTTATCAACAGTAAAAAAGACGCTGCTTTTATAGATTGTTGATGCTTGGCCATGTGATTATTTTAAAAGCAGTCTGGTAGTAGGGGGAACTACAATACTGCCAGACATGAGTTAATACAGTGATAACTGGTTTTGACCCAATAAACTATACTAGTACCCAATAAAATTACGAAGGTTACAATCAAATAGGAGTTAAGTATTCTTCATTTGTTAATGTGGGGAATACGACAAATTAATGTGGAAAACCACATTGATTTAAGGTTTACTTGAAAAGCGATGATTAAATAGTGGTCAACAGCAAATGATACTATGTAGAAATGAAAGGGATCAATCAATTTTTTGAAGCCAAAGATTCGGTTAGCTTGCAGCTGCCAAGTACACTAATTGTGTAAAGTGCGATAACTTTGCCCGCAGTTCAAAAAACCGAAAGAAACGGCAGTAAACGTATTCGGCAAATTCTGCCTAAATAAAGAATCTTTTTATTCAAAGAAGTTGCAATGTTTTCAGGAATTTAAACGGTTACGATCTTATTCTTGATAGCCCAAATAATTAAACCAGCATTATTTCTAGTGTTGGTTTTTTCCATGAGTCTTGATTTTGTGGATTCTATGGTGCGTACACTTACGAATAATTCAGCTGCCAGTTCTTTATTGGTAAGGCCTTGACAAATGAGGGTTAAAATTTGACTTTCTCGATCAGTCAATTTCATTAGCTTTTTTTTCTCTTCAACAAGTATACTTTCAATACTCTGCATCTCAATGATCACAGATCGTAATAATTCTTCAGAGAAGTAATTACCACCGTTATGAACCTCTCTAATTGCTATTTCCAATTTGTTCGAAGGCGATTGTTTCAACACAAAACCTTTAGCACCCGCAGTCACCATCTCGTAATAATATTTACGGTCATTGTACATTGATAAGGCAATAATTTTTAATTCAGGATTTAAACTTAGTGCGATTTTAGTGGCTGTGATTCCATCCATTACAGGCATATCAATATCGGTGAGTACAACATCAGTAGCAATTGATTGCATATTATCTGTGAATTCTTTGCCATTGGAGAATTCAGCAACAATTTGAAAGTCCTTAATATTATTTATAAGAAGTTTAATACCCTCAAGGACAATGGGTAAATCTTCAATTATAACTATACGAATCATTATGGATGGTTTGTAATTTAATTTCAACTTGTGTTCCTTCGTCCTTGCTCGAAATGAATTCGTAATGACCACCAATTTTTTTGATACGACCTTCAAGGTTCATGAGACCAAATCCTTTGCTTTGCTTTTTTTCTTTTTCATAATCAAAGCCTGTGCCGTCATCAAAATATATAATTTTTATCCCTGCCGCTGATTGATCAAATGTAATTACAATCATGCTTGCATTGGCATGCTTTATGGTGTTATTTATTAATTCAATAAGGGTTCTATATAAGGTGAATCCAATGATTTCATTGAATTCAGTGGACAAATTTGAGTTTATTTTGAACTTGACCCTTGAAACTTCCTGCAACTTTTCAATAAATGAACGAACGGCTTGTACTAGTCCATATTTTTTTAAGATAGCTGGACTTAAATTAGAAGATATTTCTCTAATGCTTTGTATAGCATCTTCTAAAAGGGCATAGGTTCTTTTGATATATTCGGTTTGTTTGACCTTATCCTCTTCTTGCATCATCGTGTGCAGATAGATCAAGCTTGTGGAAAGTATAGGTCCCAATCCGTCGTGTAGTTCTTTTGCATATCTGGACCGTTCTTTTTCCTCAGAACTGATAATGGCCTTAAAGACGTCTTTTTCGGCTTCTTTTAACTTTTGTTCTGCCTCTCTAGCTTTGGTAACATCTTTATACGAAACTAAAAAAATATCTTCGTCGTTTAAAAACGTATTAGTCGCACTGATTATGATATTTCTTATATTTCCTTTGGCATTGTACATATCAAAGGCAAAGTCGTCAAGTTGCCCAGTTTTCATGGCAATTTCGATTCCTTCTTTAAGAAGAACAGGATCAACTGCCAAATTACTTGTTTTCACATTTATACTTAAAAGCTCTTCTTTAGTATAACCAAATAATTTACAGAATGCTAGGTTTGCGTTTATTCTATTTCCAGTCTTTAAATTTAAGATAGACTGGGCAATTGGTGAGCTTTCAAAGGCATTGGCAAATTTTTCTTCACTTTCCTTTAATTGTTTCCCAGCTTCTTTTTCATCGGTAATGTCGCGGTTAATACCGATTATTTTTTTTAGTTTATTATTGACAAAGAACGGAGAGGCAGAACCGTCTATATATCTTATTTCTCCGTTGGGACGGAGTATTCTAAACTGCACGTCATAAATAGACCTGTTTTCATAAACTTCATTAAGTCTGGTATTGGCATATGCAGCATCTTCAGGATGCATTTGATCTTCCCACCCGTTCATGTTCGTATTAAATTCCTCTCGGCTTACGCCGTAGATCTCAAGTTGTTTATCATTACATTGAAATTCATCACTATCAATATTTAATATCCAAACACCCAGTTTAGTCGCATCTATAGCCAAATTCAGCTGTTGTAGTGTTTCTTTAAGTTCTTCATTCCCCTCTTTGCGTTCTGTAATATCCAGAAAAGTGGAAACCGCACCGGTTTGCTTCTGATCTTCATCAAAAATTGGGCGAGCGCTAATAGATATCCACTTACGATCATTCTCCCCTGTATGTATATTCATGATAACATCATTCACGGGTTTACCAGTTCTCAGCGAAATCATGGAAGGATGGTCTTCTGGGGCAAATGGGCTGCCATCTTCATGGAGTCCTTTCCAACGGGGGTCAAAAGAATCTTTGCCCAAGAGTTGATTGTATGTTAACCCCAATATATCGGCTGCCGCTTTATTGGCCGAGACTATTTTGTCATTTTTATCGTGAACTACAAAACCTTCCTTAATTACTCGTATCGCGGATGTATGAAAGGCTTCGGTAAGCAACAATCGTTGGTTATGTTTATTGGCAAAATAAAGCGCTAATTGTGTTTTAACGCGCATGACCAACTCAAGCCTGTTAAAAGGGGTTGAAATGAACTCATTTGCTCCTGCTTCAACGCATGATGCTAGTTTGTCTTCCTCAGTAAAATCACCGATAATGATAATTGGGATGTTTTTAGCAAGTATATGTGTTTTGAGTTTTTCGCATAAAGCGTAGGAATGGTCAATATTCCATTCCGTATCCATTAGAATCAGATTAGGCTGCTCCTTGTCTATTTTTTCTAAGACTAATTCAGCATCGCTTACATATGTTATGGTCTGCACATAAGATTCAAGAAAGAGGGAAATATCAGATTTTAATTTACTATCTGAAGATATAACCAAAATGTCACCTTGATTTTTTTTTAATGATCCTTTTTTCATAGACATGGAATTGCAGGGAATAAAAAGACTTGTGTACAGGTATACCTGCTCCTGTTTTCGATTAAATAATTTGTTAACACACTATTGGCCAGTATTCGCGCTGACTTAAATGTACAAAAATTGAATAAACCGGAACCTCAATACACATAGATTTTACAAAGGAATGTTCTATAGCCCTTCGGCTACGCTTAGGACAGGCTATGG
>CBDUKE010000122.1:0-7432 GCA_965367725.1 uncultured Maribacter sp.
AAGGCAATCCGGTAATGCAATAGCAGCTACGCTGTCAGCTATTGAGCACCTTGGCTATATACAGATCGATACGATCTCAGCCATTCAACGTGCCCATCACCATACGCTATGGAATCGCAACCCTCGCTATAAATCGGCACAGCTTGCACAGCTAATAGCCGACAAAAAGATTTTTGAATACTGGTCACATGCCGCCGCCTATTTGCCCATGCGGGACTTCCGTTACAGCTTGGCCCGCAAACAGGCCATAGCAAACGGTACTGAGAAGCATTGGTATAAACGCGATAAGCGATTGATGAATGCAGTACTTAAGCGTATTACCACCGAAGGCCCTTTGATGGCGAAGGACTTTGAACATACTGGCAAAAAAACAGGGGATTGGACTAGTAAACCAACCAAACAAGCCTTGGGAAATCTGTTTATGCAAGGTGAACTCATGGTATCTTCCCGGGTAAATTTTCACAAGGTTTATGATCTTACCGAACGCGTATTACCAGAAGGCACGAATACTACCCTTCCCAATCCTGAAGAATATGCCCGTTTTCTGATTACCCGATACCTGCAATCGAATGGTCTGGGACAGGCTTCCGAAATATCTTATTTACTACGAAACACCAAACCGCTCGTTGCTTCTACCTTGCAGGAAATGGTTTCGAACAGGGAGTTGCTACAGCTCAGTGTTGGCGACAATAGTTATTATGCCTTACCAGATTCATTGGAGTTGCTGAACAAACCCCTGTCACGTAGTAAGCTTAAAATACTCTCGCCGTTTGATAATCTGGTCATCCAACGAAAACGAATGCAAGCCCTGTTCAACTTTGACTATCTGATTGAATGTTATGTGCCTGAGGCAAAACGCCGGTATGGCTATTTCTCGCTACCCATCTTATGGGATGGGAAGTTAGTTGCTCGCATGGACTGTAGAACCGAGCGAAAAAAATCGCTGCTACATATTCATCATCTTGCCCTGGAACCCTGGCTTATAAAAACCGAAGCTTTCACTCTTGCCCTTTACAAAGAACTTGAATCATTCCTGCGCTTTAATGACTGTAGCCATCTTAAGCTATACAGGACCACTCCTACTAACTTCAAACCCGAGTTGCAGGTCGTGATCAAAAGTTTGACAGGGTAAAAAAGAAATTTAGGGTTTTCGGATATTCGGAAATAGTTGCAACACCCAAAGACCAACTTTCAAATGGTAGTTCGTGCGATTTCATTATATTCCCTCGAGAATTTATAATTAGCGGTCCTAAAATCTTAAATACCTAAAATGAAAATCCATATAGAAACAGAACGATTGATCATCAGGGATTTGGAGGCATTTGACGCCAAAGGAATTTTTGAACTTGATTCGGATCCTAAAGTTCATGAGTTTTTAGGGAAGAACCCTATTAAAACCATTGAGGAAGCCGAAGGGGTAATTAATGGCATTAGGCAACATTATAAGGAAAATGGTATTGGTCGCTGGGCCATTGTAGATAAAAAAACAAATGATTTTATTGGTTGGACAGGATTAAAGAATGAGCAAAATTTGCGGGAAAATTTCAGTTATTATGACCTGGGATTTAGATTAAGAAGCAAGTATTGGGGAAAGGGCATCGCAACTGAAGCGGCCATTGCATGCTTAAATTACGGCTTCGATACATTGAATTTGGATGAAATTTGCGCGGCTGTCAATATTGATAATTTAGCGTCTAATAAAATACTGCTAAAAATAGGTTTACGATTTATCGAAACTTTTGAATATAAGGGCATCCCTTGTAATTGGTATAAAATCAAGAAACTGGAATGGGAAGCACAAAAATGAATCAAAAAAAAGCCCCTTGGTATTATCTTTTGCTGCTTATTTTAGCTGGGGAATCTGTTTTCATCCTGCCATTTGTACTTTCACGGGTTTTTAGGCCTACTGTACTTGAGGCCTTTGGCTTGGACAATGTTCAGTTGGGGCTATGCTTTTCAGTTTATGGTATTGTAGCCTTGTTATCCTATCTCTTTGGAGGTCCCTTGGCCGATAAGTACCCCCCTAGAAAATTGATTGCAATGGCCCTTTGGATGACCGCCTTGGGAGGCTTGGTCTATGCAACCTTTCCCAGTTATACCATATTGAAAATACTGTATGGCTATTGGGGTTTTACAACTATCTTTTTATTCTGGGCGCCGATGATCAAGGCCACTCGGGTTTGGGGAGGGTCTACTTCCCAAGGCAAGGCCTTTGGGTTTTTGGACGGCGGCCGCGGTTTAGTGGGGGCGCTTTTTGGAACTATGGGCGTGCTCATTTTTTCATTATTCATTACCTCCGAAATCTCTGAAGCGACTGTCACTGAAAGTAGGGCAGCATTTAGGTATGTGATTCTGGTATCCTCAGGTATCGTTGTTCTGGTAGGCCTGATGGTATGGTTCTTTATGAAAATGGATCAAAAAGCAGAAAAAGACATCATTTTGGATAAAATCACAATATCACAAATCAAGGAGGTTTTACGTTTGCCTTCTGTATGGTTGTTGATGGTCATTATTCTATGTGCCTATGTAGGTTACAAAATCACAGATGTATTTTCGCTCTACGCACAAGATGTCATGTTGTATGACCAAGTAAAATCGGCCCAAGTAGGTACTTTTTTGTTATTTATACGTCCTGTTATCGGGGTGTCCATTGGAATTTTGGCAGATCGATCACAAACGACCTACTGGTTGGTTGTAAGTTTTATAGTTTCATTTATTGGGGCATTATTGTTCGCCACGGGTATAATTTCAGCATCGGCCACAGCTTTGTTCTTTATATCGATTTTAGTTGTCGCCACCGGCGTTTACGCTGCCCGTTCGCTATACTTTGCGGTAATGGAGCGGGGGCAAATACCCTTGGTGCTTACAGGGACCGCTGTGGGCCTTATTTCGCTCATTGGCTATACGCCAGATATATTTGCTGGACCTGCGATGGGGTATCTTTTGGACGCTTCACCTGGTGCTGAAGGACATCAACATGTATTTTGGATGTTGGCCTTATTTTCCTTTATTGGTGGAATAGCCGCTTGGTACTATTTCCGATTATATAGAAAGAAGAAGCAACAATAGCTACTGATTCTCTTCCAGGAATAATCCCGTGACAGAACAATGGAATCGCTCTTTATTGCTATCTTAGTTCTTAACACAACGAGTGCAATCACAATCTTCAGGTAGAATTCCCAGGGATGCAAGAAATAATTGAAATCACTTTTGAAGACCTAACATTTGATTGCAGGGTTGCCGGCAATAAAAATGATGCGCTTGTTATTTTTCTGCATGGCTTTCCTGAAACTTCCTTTATGTGGAAGAATTTAATTTTGGATATTTCAAAACTTGGATTTTATTGCATCGCACCCAACTTAAGAGGATATAGCAACAAAGCATGTCCGCCTGGGAAAAAGAATTATACTTTGGATAAGCTGGCAAAGGATGTTATAGGAATTGCAAAAGCAATAGGCCATGACAAATTTCACTTGGTAGGCCATGATTGGGGCGCAGGAATTGGCTGGAAAGTAGCCCATGATTATCCCAATGCGATTTTGAGTTGGACAGGATTATCGGTTCCACATCTTCAGGCCTTTGGGGAGGCTATTCTAAAGGATAGTGAGCAAAATAAAATGAGCCAATACATCAAATCATTTCAATGGCCTTTACTACCCGAAAAAATGATAAGAAAAAATGATTTTGAATTGTTCAGAAAGTTATGGATACATAGTAGTAAAGCTGAAATAGAAGATTATCTTTCAGTATTTAGGGACAAAAAGAAACTGACTGCCGCTCTTAATTATTACCGTAGTAATTATAAGCTTTTGAAAAAAGCCGCCAAAAGCCAAATACTAGGGGAAATCAATGTGGCGACCCTATTTATTTGGGGAGAAAAAGATATGGCCATCGGAGCTTTTGCTGTTGAAAATGGTCATAAATTCATGAAGAACGATTATGTGTTCTTGAAGCTGGATGCTGGTCATTGGCTAATTCAAACCAAATACCTAGAAATTAAATCTGCCTTGAGCGAGCACCTTTTAAAATATAATATTCCAAGCTAACAAGGTTTGCAACAGTAGCTTAATATTGAAACTTAAGAATAGCAATTATGGATGGATTTGACATCGTTATGGTTATCGCGATCATCCTCTTCGCTCGATTGGGCGTAAGATTGGTCAGTCGTTATAGAAGTATGAAAAAAGAAGGGGGCAATGACTCAGATAATCCAAAACCTGATCATAAAAGAACAGACATTGAATAATTAAGCGCGTATGACCACCATCCAAATTAAAGAAAGTCTTATTTATTACAGCAAAGGATTAGACATTGGAAGTGAAAGGAAGAAAACAATGAACGAAAAAGATTATTTCTATTTAAATACAGATGAACCAAATAAGAGCTGTTTGTTGACATTGCGTGATATAATCCTAAGGCAAGATGAAAATATAACGGAAACAAGAAAATATGGAATGCCTTGTTTCTGCTATGGAAAAAAAATATGCTGTTACCTATGGGTAGATAAAAAAACCAAGGAGCCCTATATTCTTTTTGTCGAAGGCAAACACCTTGATCACCCAAAATTGGAAGCTGGTAAGCGTGCTCGTATGAAAATATTCAGAATCAATCCGAACACGGATATACCAATAAACACTATTGAATTATTGTTGAACACTGCTTTGGGTTTGTATAGAAATGGAACCATCAAAATCTGAAAAGCACCTAAAATAATTGACTTTTAATAAATTAGCCAAGTAGGCCAATTTCATACCATAAAGAATGAATAGAAAATCTTGAAGAATGTTATTATTTTTGATAAACCAGATACATTACCACCCATGAAAAATACAGGCAAAATAATACTTGGACTCAGTTTTTTATTTTTATTACTGGCGAGTTGTGGCCCTAAAACAAATCCCAATGCTGATAAGGAAGAATGGATTTCAATGTTCAACGGCAAAGATTTGGAGGGTTGGACACCCAAAATCAGAGGTTTTGTTTACGGAGAAAACCATAAGAACACTTTCAAGGTGACCGATGGTAATCTTCGGGTCTCGTATCAAGAATATGATTCTTTCGACAGTAAATTCGGCCATCTTTTTTATAAGACCAAATTTTCGCACTATCGGCTAAAAGCCCAATATAGAATGGTCGGCGAACAGGTAAAGGGCGGACCAGGATGGGCGTTTGCCAACAACGGTTTTATGTTGCACTGTCAAGACCCCAAGACCATGTCGTTGAACCAGGATTTTCCAATGTCTATGGAGTTTCAATTGTTGGCCGGTAGCGGTGAAGGAGAACGCCCCACGGGCAATCTTTGCACTCCCGGATGCCATGTGCATATAGATGGGAAATTAGTTGAAACGCATTGTATTCCAGATACCAAAGGAGTTACCTATCCAAGGGAAAAATGGGTGAATGTAGAAGCGGTGGTTTTGGGTGATTCCATCGTTCACCAAATTGTCGAGGGTGATACCGTAATGACCTACAACAAGCCTGTAATAGGTGGTCAGTTAGAAGGATTGAACAAAGCGCTTTTTAAAGACGGCACCCCTATGACCGAAGGTTACATTGCCATACAAGGGGAAAGTCATGATACTGAATTCCGAAACATGGAAATCCTTGACCTCTGCGGCTGTAAGGACGAAAAAGCAAAAAACTATAAAAGCTACTACACCAAGCATGATCAAGAAGATTGTGTGTATGACTAGTTTTTAAGAGTTAGTGCTAATAAAAGCAACCGATTCACCTTTTTTATAGGCCGTTTCACGAGGTCGTAAACAAATGAATCCGTCTGAATGGGCCAGACTTGTTAAATCCCCTGAGCCATTTTCCCGGACTTTGGTCGCCCAAAGAACTCCTTTTTTATTTTCCATTTTAACCTGTATAAATCGTGTCAATGGGGGATTAACTTCAATAGCTTCCTGGAGCAACACCTGTTTTTTTATTTGTGCAAGTCCTAAGGTTTTACTAAGCCACGGAAGAAAATAAATATGGTAGTTGGCAAAGGTAGAAACCGGATTTCCTGGGAAAGAAAACACCACGGTTTTTTGGGCTTCCTGAACCCCAAACCAAAAAGGTTTCCCGGGACGTTGGGCCACTCTATGAAATACCTTTTTCACCTTAAGGGATTCCATCACCTCCGGAATAAAATCGAACTTGCCTTTAGATACTCCCCCACTCAATAGTACCACATCGTTTGTTTTCAAAATATGGGACAGCGCTGCCCGAATTGATTCTTTATCGTCTTGTAGATGTATGCGTTCAGCTTCAATATGCTTTTCCTGCAAAGCGGTAAATAATGATACCGTATTGGATTTTCGTATTTGATGGGGCAATGGCGTCTCAGCTACCTCAACCAACTCATTCCCTGTGGAGATAACACAAACCTTTGGTAATTTTTTGACTATCACCTCCGACTTTCCCACAGCGGCCAGAACACCAATTTCAGCAGCAGCAATTCGGAGGTTTTTATCCAAAAGAACGGTTCCCGAGATGACATCACTGCCTTTACGATGAATATCTTGGCCTTTTGACACTTCGTTCCTTAAGGTTGCAACACCATTTTTGATATCCAAATGCTCATACATAATGACGGTATCGGCATTTTCGGGAACTACTGCACCCGTCATGATTTCCATACAATTATTGGTATCATTCAGCTTTTGCTGTGGCATTCCGGCACTTACAACAGCTTCAATTCTAAAACCAGTGACCCCTCGCGCTATGGCTGCATAATTGATTGCAATTCCATCTTTGGTCGCTCTGTCAAAAGGAGGAAAATCCCTATCGGCCAAGATATCTTCCGCTAAAACCCTTCCATTACTTCGAAGTAGTTCAACCGTTTCAACACCTAAATCCAAGGTATGTTGCAATACATTTTTATATGCTTCGTCAAAAGTTATCATTCAGGTTAGATTCATAAGTTAAAATGTGGTCTTCAATTGACCTTAATACATTATCCATATCATTCATTATTTGATAATCGGAAAACCGTAATACTTCAATTCCCAAAGTATTGAGCCTGTTTGTTTTTTTTACATCCTTTTCCCAAACTTCCAATATTTCATGTGAATAACCATCACATTCTATAGCCAATTGCAGCTTATTGCAAAAGAAATCTACAATATACTCATCAATTGGTTTTTGTCTATGAAAGTCGTAACCATGCATTTGGTTTCTTTTCAATTTTTGCCATAACCGAATTTCAGATTTGGTAGAATTGTTTCGAAGTTGTCTTGCCAATTCTTTTAATTTGGGATTGTATTTTATCTTCACTAGTAAAGAAATTCTATAGATAATCAAATATAATCATTAGTCTACACTCCCTTGGAATCTATACCTAAAAAGAAATAATTCACATTTAAATTCCCTCCTAAAAAGGAGGGACCAAGAGAGGTGTTTTTGTGACAAATTGCATATCACGTTGGCGAAAATGTATCAGCATAAT
>CBDUKE010000123.1:0-7422 GCA_965367725.1 uncultured Maribacter sp.
TATTATCTGTTAAACAAACTGCATAGTCTTTTTTAGAAAGGCCCCCATTGAATAACAATGCTCTATACCTCTGATTTTCGTCCACACTTTATCGATGAAATGCTATAATCATTACATTCTGAGGCCTCAAAATTGAAATTACCGACTAAGTAGTCTATTATTCTTACAGAATACTTACCCATATAGACCTCTCGACGGCACATGAGAAGGCAATAAACTAGATAACTTCGAACAATTTTCCAGGTAACGGGCGAACAACGCCTTTCATTTCCATATTCAAAAGGGTAGAAGAGACTTTGAAGATGGGTAACTTGCAATCAAGCGCAATGCTATCCAATAATTGTTTGCCCTCTTTCTGTAAATAGGTATAGATAGCTTTCTCGACTTCATCCAATTCAATAAACAACTGTTTTTGAATTGGTTTGGTTTCCTTTTGTTCCAAATCCCAATTCAAAAGATATATCAAATCGGCAGCTGAGGTAATCATATGCGCCTTTTGTTGCTTTATCAAATTATTACAACCCGAACTATATTTGTCTTGAGCCCTTCCGGGTACAGCAAATACTTCCCGATTATAACTGTTTGCAATATCGGCAGTAACCAAACTACCCCCTTTTTCTGCGGATTCTACAACAATGGTAGCCTCGCTCATTCCGGCAATAATTCGGTTTCTTTTCAAGAAATTCTCTCTATCAGGATTACTGGTGCTCCAAAATTCAGTAACAAAACCTCCATTTTTCTCAACATCGGGAACATACTTTGAATGGATCTTCGGATATATTTGATTTAAACCATGGGCCAGACATCCTATGGTTTGCAATCCGTGTTTTATGGCTGATTTCTGTGCACATATATCCACACCATAAGCAAATCCGCTTACAATAATAGGATTAAGCGGAGCCAAATCCTCTATTAATTTTTGACAAAAAGCAGTACCGTAACTCGTAATATTACGCGTACCAACAACGCTTATTATTTTTCGCTCTTCCAGCTCAATATTGCCCTTTTTAAACACAATCAAAGGGCCATCAATACAATGCTTTAAATACCTTGGATAATCGCTGTCGGTAAAGTAAGAGTAGGCAATATCATGGTCTTGGATATATTGCAGCTCTTTTTCGGCGGCTTCAAAATGTTCGGTATCATGAAGTCCTTTGATTGTAAAGGAGCCAATCCCATCAATCTTGAGTAGGTTTTGTAATTTATCGTTAAAAATAGCAGATGGGCTGCCACAATGGGCTATGAGCTTTTTCGCTGAAACATCACCAATGTTCGGAATATTTTGCAGTCTCAGAACCGCAATTAATTCATCTGTAGTCATTTATAATTAGTGCTAAGTTATCCACAAAATACATAAATTATAATGTTAATAAAAAGTCCTCCGCTATCTATTGATGCGCTGTTTTTTTTACAATATTTGTTGAAATGGTCTTAGAACACTATATCTCCGATTTACTTTACCGTTATAACTGTGTGGTTGTACCAGGTTTTGGTGCTTTTTTAACGGAATATAAATCGGCGGTACTCAATGAACAGAGTAATTCGTTTTATCCTCCATCAAAATCATTGTCCTTCAATAAGCAATTATTGTCTAATGATGGCCTTTTAGTGTCCTATATGGCTGAAGTAGAACAGTGCTCTTACGAGGAAATGCTCCAGAAAGTATTGAATAAAGTAGAAAAGTGGAAGCGTGCTTTAGATCAAGGGGAGCGATTAACATTAGCGAATATTGGGGTCCTAAAATCAAGTAAAGAGGGGAGAATTGAGTATCAACCTTCCTATCAAATCAATCATTTAACTTCTTCTTTTGGACTATCTTCTTTTGTTTCTGCACCGATTACCCGGGAAGTTTTGAAAAAAGAAGTACTGGCAATAGAGGAAAAAGTTCCTTTTATCATTACTCCAGAAAGAAGAAAGGAATCTTCGATACGACCTTATTTAAAATATGCAGCTATACTTCTTTTGGCACTTTCAACTGGTTTGACGGGATACAGATTCTATAACGAAAGCATCAACCAACAGCAATTGGTGGTTGAAAAGGCCCAGGAAGAAGTTTCAAAAAGCATTCAGGAAGCCACTTTCTTTGACACTGCACCTTTAGAGTTACCAACTTTGAATTTAAAAGTGATTACCAAAAAACCCAAAGTGGGTATGCACCACATTGTTGCTGGCGCTTTCAGGTTCAGGGCCAATGCGGACAAAAAAATACGTATACTTAAAAGGCGCGGCTATGACGCAGCCTATCTTGGCACCAACAAGCATGGACTTCATATGGTAACCTACAGCAGTCACAGCGATGTTGATGAAGCACTACAAACTCTGCGAAAGGTAAAAAGCACCCAATCCCAAGATGCCTGGTTATTATCAATTAGGTAGACCCATTTCCCCTCACATCTTTTTTATTAAAGTACCTTTGCCGAAAATTCTATTATGAAGCCAAAAAATCCTAGTGATTCACGTACGATTATGACCGATTTGGTACTCCCTAGCGAGACCAACCCATTGAATAATCTCTTTGGGGGTGAACTTTTGGCTCGAATGGACAGGGCCGCCAGTATTGCAGCACGTCGCCATAGTAGATGTATAACGGTAACTGCTTCTGTAAACCACGTAGCCTTTAATCAAGCGGTTCCCTTGGGTAGTGTTGTCACTGTGGAAGCTGCTGTTTCAAGAGCTTTTAACACCTCTATGGAGGTATTTATTGACGTTTGGATGGAAGACCGCTATAATGGAAGGCGTTCAAAAGCCAACGAAGCAATATATACTTTTGTAGCCGTGGATGAGACTGGGAAACCTACCCAGGTGCCGGCGCTTGAACCTGTTACCGAATTGGAAAAAGAGCGTTATGCCGCCGCATTACGGAGAAAGCAATTGAGTCTGGTCCTTGCCGGCAAAATGAAGCCTAATGATGCAACAGAGCTCAAGGCTTTATTTATGGGCGAATAACATTCGTAAGGCACTAGAAATCAAAAGTATCAGGGTCTGGTCCGAATCGCTGTCCTTTTTCAAGGCCGTCCAAATAACCCATATCTTCTTTTGAAAGTTCAAAATCAAAAATATCGGCATTGTCGATTATTCGTGCTTTTTTAGCCGATTTAGGGATGGTAATCACCCCTTTTTGCAAATCCCATCGTAAAACCACTTGTGCTGTGGATTTACCATATTTAAGTCCAATTTTCTTAATACTTTCCAATTCGAAGATTCGACCTTGCATCATGGGTGACCAAGCTTCATACTGTATTTGATGCGCATTGCAATAATCAATCAAATCTTGTTGAACCAAATAAGGGTGAAACTCCATTTGGTTTACCATAGGAACAATTTCGGCCGACCTTAATAAATCTTCCAAATGAGGCTTCAAAAAATTACTTACACCAATGGCACGTACCTTCTTTTCCCTATACAAATGTTCTAAGGCACGCCATGTATCCTTATATTTTCCTTTTACTGGCCAATGGATAAGGTACAAGTCCAAATAATCCAAATTCAATCGTTCCAAACTGTCGTTAAAAGCTTTGAGCGTGTTTTCATAGCCTTGGTCCGTATTCCAGACCTTAGTGACCACAAAAATTTCCTCCCTATTGATTCCGCTTTGCTTTAAGCCCTCACCAACACCCTCTTCATTATCATAGAATGATGCCGTATCAATATGCCTGTATCCTGCTTCAATTGCCCATTTCACGGCATTGATAACTTCTTGACCATCTTCCGATAAATAAACCCCTAATCCAAAATACGGCATTTTAACACCGTTATGTAGTTCAAAGGTTCCCCTTAAATCTGTAATCTGTTTTGTTTTTGTAGCCATTTTTAATACTTAAAGTTGATATACCCATTCTTCCGGATTTAAACGCGAGGTATCTTGGTAAAGATAGAATTTTAGGCGTGTTTGCCCATTAGACCGATTGGTATATATTTTACCCAAGGCTGCTTTTATAGCTACTATATCGCCCTTTTTCACGTAGAGATCCGATAAATTATAATAAGTGCTTATAAAGTTACCGTGTTTTATTTGTACCCCTTTATTTCCGCCAGGAACCGAAAGTATGGCGATAACTTCACCTTCAAAAATCGCTCTAGCCATAGCCCCTTCATCGGTTGTTATAATTACACCATTACTTTGATGTTTGATCCCAGGATAAACGGCATCTTTATATACCCCAAAACCTTGGCTTTTTATTCCTTTTTCGACTGGCCAAATGAGTTTTCCCTTATTAGCGGAAAAATTATTGGCCACGAGTGTAGCTTCAGGGGTAAGAATAAATTTATTCGAGGATGCTTTTGTAACTTTCCCCGCTCCTGCCTTTTTATTCGAAGCAGCAATCGCATTTCGGATCAACCTTTCAATTTGTTGGTCTATTTTACGGGCTTCCCTTTTTTTCTTTTGAATGGCTTGTGCATATTTGCTCTCATTTTGACGAATACTCCCCAACAATTCCTTTTGTGATTTCATCTCTTTCATCAATTGTGCCTTGGCCCTGTTGTTTGTGGCTATCAATCGATCTTTCTCTTTACGCTGGTTGGTTAGATCAACATTCAATTGGGTAAGTTCATCTGTTTTAACCATTATTTGTTCCCCTTGCTCCTTACGATACTGGGTATATTGTTTCATATACTGCATGCGCTTAAAAGCCTGGAAAAAGTTCTCAGAAGACAAAAGAAACATTAATCTACTTTGCTGTGAATTGTTTTGATACGACTTCTGTATCATCGTCGCATATTCCTCTCTTAATAATTTTAAGTCATCCCGTAGTTTTGAGATACTTCGAATATTGGCATTGATCTGCCTGTTCAGTAAATTGGATTGTTGGTTGGTGACACGAATCAATTGTTGGCGAACATTAATCTTTTGGTCCAAGGCCTCCATCTGATCCAAGACATTTCCCTTTTCTTTTTTTTCTGCAAAAAGCAAGCGATTAATTTCACCTATTTCTTTCTCAAGTTGCTCTCGTTTAGCCTCTAAAGCCTTCTGCTCATTGGTTTGGGCAAAAGCAGTCCCTGTCGACAAAAAGGTCGAAAGAACAAGAAAACTTATAAGGAAAACGCGTTTACAAAGCATCAGTGTTTATTACTATCTTTTTAAAACCTTTTGGTATTTTATATGGGAAGTTCAATATTCTATTAAACTCAATACTTCGATAATCCAAATCAATGATATTTTTGGTATTTGCTTCAATCGCGGTTATCACAATTTCATTGGGCAATACTTTTTCATTGATTTTTTGATAGTTCTTATATTCAATCTCCAACACCCGTTTCTTTAATGGCTGGGATAATTGCTGTGAAGAAATCTTAAAATTATGCGGTTCAATAGCGTACATGGTCTTGAATAAGACCAATTGCTTTTTGGGTTTCAATACATAATCTGATTCTGATATTGAAGCATCATATTTTGCGCCTCTCAAATCAAAAAGGGCCTGGCCTAATAGAAGGTTTTGTACTTTATCAAAATCCAACTCAGTACCCAACATTTTGCTCAAATAAGAAAAATCACCATCAAAATATTCGTTCTGTAATTTATTATAAAAAGAAACCCTATTTGGAGTTACATATGCCTTAACAATTCCTAAAGGCGCGCTGATCCAAATGGCCTTGTCTTTTTCCATTCTCAAACTAACCGTAACGCTTTTAGTGGATTCCCCATCAAAATACCCAATCTTCATTCTTCCACTCAAGGTCTTGAAGTTGATTTGATTTTGATAATGTGTTCTGATGATGTTCTTTGCTGACATATTTTCATCAACGGTACCATCTGTAGCAAGCTTCTTTGATTTACAGGAAAATATGAGTAGAATAAAAACACTAAGTTGTGCCCATCGAATTAAGGTAGCCATAGTCTAAAACCCGGGTTTTATCATACGAAGATACATATTTGCTTCGGAAGAATTATTCAAGGCCGTATGCGCATCAACCAATTCCTGATATATTTTGTTCAATAGTGGAACATCGTCCAACATATAATCCAAAGCTGCTTCCAAGACCTCAACGGCTTCTTTGTGCTTTGCACTTTTATTTAGAGCGTGCCCATTTATATAATAAAAATAAGGTTGTGACGGATAATTTTCCATCGCTTCCTCGCTTCGTTCCGCCAATTCCGAAATTTTATCCTGAACCATAAGTTCAGCCATTTGCGCTTTAAGTTCTTCTATGGGATTGGCTTTTATATCATTCATTACAGGAACTTCCTCTTTACTTTTCTTTACTTCATGATTAATTATTGAATCATTGATCTTTGCCGATAAATCCTTTGTGAAAGAAGATTCTTTAATCTCTTTGAGGACAGTCAATGCCTTTTGATAATTCTTTTGTTTGAAATAAATCAAGGCTAAATTTTCTTTAAGCTTATTGTTTTCAAAAGGGATGTTGAGATTCGTTTGATCCAAAGAACTTCCTTGCATTTGAATGATTGTCACCAAAGTGTTAAGGTACCACAGATTTGTAGGTTCGGATAACAATGCTGCAATCCCATATTCTTGTGCTGAAATATACTGCTCTTCGAGCAAATAAACTTTGGCCAACTCATGGTCGACTACGTGACTAGTGGAATCGATCAACTTACATTTCAAAAGCAGATTAATGGCCTTATCATAATTTTCAATGCCCTTTTGTTTTAATGCCTCAAAAAAATTCTCTTGAAATGCATCTGAATATTCCTCCAAAAAGACTTCGGCACTATCCTCAATATTGATCTCCTGATCTTGCGCCCTACCCAAAGTTGTGGTAAACACAAATACCATTGCAATCAACAATACCGATTTTAGTCTTTTCATTAGTAGTACATGTACAAGCGCTATTCAAAAGAATAACGGAGTAAAATTATCAATAAGTATTCCAGAGTTTACATCTTTTCTGTTAAAACACCCTTAAAGCATAATCGGACAAAATTCTATCTAAAAGGTAAAGCGCAAGATATGTATAGTAGAAACTACTTCGTGCCAGTACTTCCAAAACCGCCTGCCCCCCTGGAAGTGTCAGATAGTTGATCTACTTCATTCCATTCGGCACGTTCGTGTTTTGCAATTACCAATTGTGCAATACGTTCCCCATTTTCAATTACGAAAACCTCATTCGATAAATTTACCAGAATAACCCCTATCTCGCCGCGATAGTCCGCATCTATAGTGCCAGGGGTATTGAGTACCGTTATGCCTTTTTTGGCCGCTAGACCGCTCCTTGGACGTACTTGGGCCTCATATCCAATGGGCAGCTCGATAAATAATCCTGTTTTGACGATTGTACGTTCCAAAGGTTGTAATGTTATTGCCGCTGTAATATTCGCCCTTAAATCCATCCCAGCAGAGGCCAGCGTTTCGTAATGGGGCAAAGCGTGAGCGGATTTGTTAATAATCTTTATGTTCATTTTTTAAGGAATATTTTTCTGAGGTTATCATTTTCAAGCTTGTAAACCATTCCCAAAAACAC
>CBDUKE010000124.1:0-7414 GCA_965367725.1 uncultured Maribacter sp.
AGCGACACCAAGCCATCCACGAGAGTGGGTGGCTTTTTTCGTTGGAAAACCTTGGGGGAGAAGTTTATCCCGCCATTTGCGGGAAGTCCAAGAGGGGGAGCGAAAGCGACACCAAGCCATCCACGAGAGTGGGTGGCTTTTTTCGTTGGAAAACCTTGGAGGAGAAGTTTATCCCGCCATGGGCGGGAAGTCCAAGAGGGGAGGAAGTAATTGCAAAACTTCAGAGCGTTTCCACTCCAGAAGCTTTCTTTGCACCTAATACATATAAGGCTCCCATGATTTGAAGATCTTCTTGAGGAAGTTTCTCGTCATTGTTAAGTTAACTCGCTATTTCATTAAGCTTTTCCAGTACAATGTCAGTAGTGTCAAATTTCTCTTGGACAATGGCTTTGGCTTCATTGTAAAGATCAGTCCCCAAAATATCATGTACCGGGTGTCTTTCCTTTTTAGTAGCGCTGTTGGCGTATAGTTTATTGATTATTCCAACCATCGATTTCCTGAACTACGTTTTTCATACTGTTTTCGGTCTTTTCAGTTTCCCGCTTCAGCATTTCATCATAAGCGTCATCAACTAATTCAATGTCTAAAATCTCATTATAAGTTGCTTTGTATTCCTCATTTCTATGAAGTGCATTGACCAATAGCTTTTTATAGTGTAGTCTGAACTCCAAAATGAAATCGAAAAAGGAACTTTTCAGGTCCTTTACATTAGCGAGTTCCTTTGAAATGAACATAATAAGTAGTACAGAAATTACAGTGGCCACGATAGCAATGATAGCGGCGAATATCACTTCATAGGATTTGGTGAAAACGGTTGCTGAGGTAAATATCCAAGCCATAAAGAAAAAGCCCACGGACATCCATGAAACACCTATCACCCTGAATAGTCTTTTAGACATACTTTTCCTTGAGTGGAACTGGGTGGAAATCCACATTAAGGCACCCATTCCTACCATTGACAATTCAACGCCAAAGTTGTATAAAAAGGTAGACAGCCACTTAAAGCCTGAAAAATCACCCTTTAAATCGCTGTCTCCGATGTAGAATACATACATAAACCTTGCTGCCAAGGCTATGAAGGCAATAATACTAATCGTGGTCGCAACCCGTACATTGCATTTTGTCTTTATCCGGTGAAAGAATGTTTTCCGTTGGATCATCTGTTGTTGATTCTGGCTCACAAGAAGTAAGACCAATTGTGAACATTGTTACTGCAAATACTACTAAATACTTTTTCATTTTGATACTAATTTAAAGGTTTATAATACCTTAAAACTACTACCAAATTATTGGCGCTGAGGAAAACACCTACATACTTATCAAAAAGTTGTCAAAACATTGGGCATACAATATACAAGGTTTTACTTGAACCAAAAAAGAAGAAAAGCATATTTATTCCATTTATTTTGTATTCATTTTCGGAGGTTCTTCTTTCTTTAACTCCATAATTTTCTTGATTTCCCAATCACATTTCTTATCAAATTGTACTCGGACCATAAACTCAATCTTAAAAGGATTATATTTTGCAAATATTCAGTTCATACCTCAAAGGTAAGGGTGGTTTGTAATCGTATTCATAGGAGCCTTAAATTTTTGATTAAAAGTCACTAAAAAAACACTTATCGGGTGTTACAAAGTCAAAATGAACTTAATACCGAAAAATTTGGCCTGTGAATCTTATTCCAATTATCTTTGAAAAGTAAGCTTGGAATCACTATATTGCCCTGATTATCGAGTATTTACCCTACAAAAAAATACTGAAAATGAATTCAATCTTTGTAATAAATGGGATTCATTACTAAAAAATAGACCTAAATTTTCTAAAATAATACACTAATGTCAAAGGATCAGAAAGCTGTAATCAATTTACACGAAAACCAGGAAGCAAACTCAAAGATTGAAGTTATCAAAAACTTAATCTTTGGCGAGAATATTCAGGCTTATAATTCTGAGTTTGAATTACTTAAACAAGATATCATTGACAAGAAAAAAATCTTGGAGGATTTGATTGAGGAAGTTAGTGCTGACTTAAAAAAATCCATTGATAATGTCTCGACTGATGTAAATGTCAGAATTACCGATTTAGAGCAAAGTCTTGAAGGTAAATTTGAAAAGTTGGAAACTAAAAGTGTTGACAAGGAATTGCTAGGCAAATTACTCATTGATCTTGGCAAGAAGGTAAGTAACAAGTAATTCTACTCAATGCTACGATAGATGAGTGAAAAAGATAGATTAGAAATCCTTAAGGACATATTGTTCACAGATGATCGGGAAGATATTGATAGAATTGCCGACCGTATAGAATTTCTAGAGCAAGCCTATAACGATAGGGAAAAATTTTCTACTAGGGTAGATCCTATTGTTGAAGAACAACTCAATGAGTTTACCAAGAACATTCCTAATACCCTAGGCCCAACCATTACAGCTACCTTAAAAAATGAAATTCAGAATCATAAGGATGAAGTGGTAGATGCATTATACCCAGTCTTGGGTAAAATGGTTAAAAAATATGTGGCTCAGGAAATCAAGGTCCTTTCCGAAAAAATTGACAACCAATTAAGTTTTATAACAACCTGGAAACGTAAGTTTAGAGCTTTCTTTGGGGGTAGTAAAGAGAAAGAACTGCTATTGAACGATCTATCTTCCGAAAAGATTGAACAAGTATTATTGATTGAACGGGATTCTGGATTATTGGCTGCCAGTTATTCAAAAGCCAATACCATAGACGAAGAAATGGTTTCAGGAATGCTTACGGCGATCAAGAGTTTTGTTGAAGATGCCTTCAATCAGAAAAACCAAGAGCTCGAACTAATTGAATACCAACTCTACAATATTCATATTCAAAGCTTTGTAAATTATTATGTTGCCGTGGTCATTTCTGGCAACTATGGCCTAAAGACCAAGAACAAGGTTCAAGATATCATTTTTAATTTCTACCATAATTTCATGGAGATGAATCTGGATTTGATCTACACAAGCCGTCATTTAGAAAAAAAGCCAGATACCCTGAGCACCGAACTGGTGGAAAAAAAGTTGGCTGAATACTTTGGAAATGCGAAAATCTAAGAAGATAGTTATTCTGGGTCATTTTGGTGTTGGTAAAACATCTTTAATCAGAAGGTTTGTCAATGATAGCTTTTCAGATAATTATAAGGTTACCATAGGCGTTCATATAACCAAAAAAGTTGTAGAAATAAATGCTGATGAGACTATTTCCCTTATTATTTGGGATTTGGAAGGCACTGATGAGATTCAGATGATTCGGGATTCTTACCTATTGGGGACACATGGTGTAGTGTTTGTTTTCGACGCTAGCAGACCCTCCACATTCCAAAATATAAATGATGATTTGAAGATAGTCGCAAGTAAAGCCCTTGGTATTCCGCTAATGGTAGTTGGGAATAAGATAGATTTAATCATTTTGAATGAATTGCAGACACAGTTGAAAGCGAATAATATCGAAGCAAACTATTTGACCAGCGCCAAAACCGGGGACTCCGTCAATGAAATGTTCACCCAACTAGCATCTTTGTTGAATGACCAAGCTTGAACAATACAAAGTACAATATGTTAATCAGAACATTCAATTTATAGTAATTGATTTTGATGGGGTTATTGTCGATAGCGATCAAACCTTCATGAAGCTCAACAAAGGGGATTACATCTACGATGTTCATCCTTTTTTCACTTCCTATTCAGTAATGCTTGAATCTTTGGATGAAACCATTACCTATAATTGTGTTCATTTAGACCATCTACAACAGGAGTTTATAACAGATGTAAAAATGATCAAGAAGGATAACGGTATACTCTTGGTTATTTATGATCTCACTGACCATTATATCTCTTACCAAAGCATTGCCCAAGCCAGAAATGAATCCATTATAAATTCTGAATTGGTCATTCTAAAGAATATTGAACTTGAAGAAAGAGAGCGATTTAAAAATACATTCATTCAAAATTTTAGCCATGAACTAAGAAACCCGCTTACAAGTATAATTTCGATTACCAACGTCATTGAAGGAACAGACTTAAATAGTGAGCAACAGCGAATGGTCAATTTTCTCAAAGAGTCGAATTTAAATCTAAGGCTGTTACTTGATGATATTATGAGCATAAGTATGATATCATCTGGAAGATTGGAGTTGCGCAATAAGGTTTTTAACCTGTATCAGCTTCTTGAACTTGTTCAATTCACCTATAAGACAAAAGCTGCACAAAAATCGCTTGCGTTTGCCTTGGATTATGACGAAAAGATTCCTGAATTTGTAGAAGGAGACCGTTTAAGGTTATTTCAAATAATTACCAACCTGCTAGATAATGCCCTTAAGTTTTCCAAGAAAGGTACCGTTACCTTAAGCGTACAATTAAATCAAAAGAGGGCTAATAAGGTAAGTCTTCGATTCAAAATTTCTGATGAAGGGGTCGGAATTCCTTCAGAAAGGCTTGATGCGATTTTTGAGAGCTTTTCACAATTAAACACCGAGGAAAAACAGGAAGGTTCAGGTTTGGGACTTTCAATAGTCAAAGGTCTTCTAGAACTTATGGATTCCAGTATAAAAGTAGAATCCGAATTGGGAAAAGGAGCTACATTTTACTTTGACCTGGGATTGAAGTTTCAGATGGATTTGGCATCTAGTCCCATAGTTAAGAAAACGGCTTTAAGCATTAGTTCTTCAAAAATGAGGACGGATCGAAAATATAAGCTTTTATTGGTCGAAGATGATGAGCGTATTCAAACGGTATTGTTCAAATCGCTTATGGATACGAACTTCTTTTTTATTGATCTTGTCAATGATGGGGCGCAAGTACTTGAGGAGGTAATCAACAATTCTTATGATATCATCTTAATGGATGTTGATTTGCCCAATGTTCAAGGGGATCATATCACCAAATTAATCCGCGATTTTCCATTTAAAAACATAAAGAACATTCCGATAATTGGTATTACCGCCAATGCTTTCGAGGAGAATATCAATGACTACTTGAATAAAGGAATGAATGCAGTGGTGACAAAACCATTTGACCTCCAAGAGCTTGTTGAAACTGTGCTAAAGTTCCTTAAGAAGTAAATTCCCCAATGTTTACCCTTTCATCTAAAATCTAATTTTTCACCCTAAAGATGAAAATAGCTATGTCTGCGATATCTTTAAAAAGTAGGAAAAAGACCATAAAAGGGTATTTCATCGATTAAATGTGGTATTTAAACGACCACAACTACCAAATATCTTATTCTTCTTTCAGGTTGCCATCCACTTCTTAGATTTACATTGTAATTAAGAAACCAAATAAAATAAGGGTCTCGAGAAAGCATCTAAGCATATGAACACATCAATAATAGTAACGGTTTTTTTTATTCTAAGTCTGATTGTATTTATAGCAACACTATTTATAATTGTGCCCATGTCATTATTAAAAAAGAAGGTGGTTTTAAAAGAAAAACCAGCTTTGGATAAAAGGATCACGGCATTAAAAAAAATATAAAACTATTCTATGCGGGAAGCCGGTGGAGAAAAAAATAAAATATTGAAAATAACAATCGGGTAATGCTATGCTAACACTAACCATTATTTATCCGAGTAGACCATTAGTAAGACAAAAGTCTTTTAATGGCCGAAAAAACCAGCCAGGGTTTTGATAATAATTAAGAGTAATTTAGGTTTTAATTAGTTTGGTTGGTTTAAAGGTCCCGGTTACGGGACCTTTTTTTTTAAATTTTAATTTCTGAATATTAATGCGGAAGAAGAAGATTACTTCCTTAACAATCGAATTAAGAAAATGGCCTTTAGCGGAAAACTAATTGATTTAAAGCATTTTTTAATAAATAATACAGAAACTTTTAATCAGGAAGGGGCTTTAAATACCATGAAAGTTGATTCAAAAACGTTAGAGGATGAAATGTTTATTGGCTCGATTTTCTGTAGCGATTTGTCAGGTAATCAAAAAGTGTTGATTCACAATCAACAAAAACAAGATATCAAAATGCTTAATGAGCGATTTGGAATAACAACCAACCATGAATAAAAACGGCATAAAATTCAGTTTCAAAATCTGGTTATGAAGCGCATTTATATTGTATTTACCGCGATCAGTATTCTTCTAAGCATGGGTTTTGATACTTTTGATAAAAGAATGGTTCCGAAACAGTTTAGGGTTATTAACCCCGTTGAAATGTTGTTTGCAAACAACCCAGCTCGTGTTAAAACACCGAGTTTATCAATCCCTTTTCTAGGAAACAGCTATTTAGGTTTCAAAGAAGCCATAGCTTTTAAAGAATCGAAAGGAGATTATTTTGTTACCAACGGTTTGGGCTATTTAGGTAAATATCAATTTGGATTTGAAACCTTGAAATTAATGGGAGTATACAGTCAACAAAAGTTTTTGAACTCTCCAAAATTACAGGAAGAAGTATTCTATATAAATTTAAAAAGGAATAAATGGATACTCAGAAAAGATATTAAAAGAAGTACAGGTAGAACAATTAATAATATAATGGTTACTGAATCTGGAATATTGGCTGCAGCCCATTTAGCTGGGGCCGGAAACGTAAAGAAATATTTAAGGTCTAAGGGGCAGTTAAATGTTGAGGATGCATATGGTACTAGCCTTTCAGATTATTTAAGAGATTTTTCAGGATACGATATGTCAAAAATAATTCCATTTAAAAACCCAAAAATCAGTACACGATAAATATAGCGCCTTCTTTTATTTTTGGTGATTGGAAAATAAGGGTTGTGTTTGTTACGTTCCCCCAAAGGGATAATTTGAAAGAAATTTCGGTTATCCCTTTTTTTATGTTCACCTTTCATTTTTTGTATATTTAGGTCTAACTTCTAGTTTATGCGATATTTACTTTTTACCCTATTAACAGCCTTCTTGTTTTCTTGTAACCCAAATAAAAAAGATGTTCCATTAAACAGGGCAATAAGCATCCAAAATATCCCTGAAGGATACAATCCTGAACAAAATTTAAATGAGCTGGGAATTGAACTGCATGAGCTTTCAACACCAACGGCCAACTATGTTCATGCAGTACGTACTGGCAACCTTATTTTTTTGGCCGGTAAAGGACCCAGCAATGAAAAAGGGGAAAGCATAAAAGGGAAACTGGGTAAAGATCTTGATATTGAAGAAGGTTATGCGGCCTCGAGATTGGTAGGGGTACGACAACTATCTGTTCTTAAAGCTGAGCTGGGAAATCTTAATAAGGTCAAGCGCATTGTAAAGGTGAAAGGCATGGTGAACGCTATCCCTGAATTTACAGACCACCCCAAAGTAATCAATGGTTATTCCGACTTGATGGTCGAAGTATTTGGTGAAAGGGGAAAACACGCTCGAGCTGCTGTTGGCATGGGGTCATTGCCTAGTAATATTGCAGTAGAAATAGAAATGGTTGTAGAGGTTTTTGAGGACT
>CBDUKE010000125.1:0-7282 GCA_965367725.1 uncultured Maribacter sp.
CTCCTAACCCAAGGCCTCAGCCTCAAAGCGGGTGCAAATATAAGATGGTTTTTTACTTTACACAATACCTAAATCATTTTTTTTTAAACCTTTTTACAAAACAGACCCTAACCCACTGAATAGCAAGAAGCAATGTGTGAAAAAAAAATTGTGGCAAGGCTTAAACCAATAGTTTGAGTTCCTTTAAAACAGAACCCATTGGCTAATTACTAAGAAAAGAAATTCCATACCAAACCAAAACGAATAACGAAGTCACGATATGGATAATTTGGCGCTGAATAGAAATTATAACCAGAGAACGAAGAATTAAAATGCTCCGCTTTCAGATATATACGCGTTTGTTGTATTCTTGCGTTTATGAAAAAGTCCAACATAGGGAAACCACCCAGCTCTTCATTATTCTGGATATAGAATTCGCCAAGGACCGGATTGTAAGCATCCATATTATAGGAAGTGAAATACTTAAAGGTAATTCCTGTTTGCAAATACATGGCCTTTTTGAATACATCAGAAGAAAAGTACAAGGTATTCCTAGTCACCAATTGAGGTACATTAAGTACATCATTGCTTTGTGAGACATTTTGATACATGATCGTATTATTGAGCGCAAAGCCACCCAATTTAAATTCTTTAACATACTTGACCTTTATATGATTTACACTATTAGCCTCTTGTAAAGGCTTAATAGTTGCCTGCTCTTGATTTTCTACCAACTCCTGTTCAGGATCTTCGATACCGAAATAGGTGTAGTTATCTAAAGTGGTATACTTGGCGGAGATGTTACCCCATTTTTTTGAATCAAATTGAAACTGCAGACTATTCACTTTTTGATTTTCAAAATTCGAAATGTTCTGCCAGTTATAATTTTCATATTCGCTTTGATACAGCAAATAATTAAAATCAGGCATCCGAGCTGACGAGTGCAATGAAAAAACAATTCTGTTATTTTCATTGAAGCGATAACTTGCCGATGCATCTAGAATACTACCTGTAAGGTCACCAGACAGATTGTATTTACCGTTCCCCTTTACCAAAAACCCTCCTATGGTTTTCGAATATTTGGCACCGAGGCTTATTTCATCCCCTGTTAATTGACTTTGAATTTGCTGACCCTCTGCAGTTACCAATAAACTATTGAAAAAATAATTATAGTTATAAAGACTTATGTTACCCTGCAATCTTCCTAAAGTAGCATTATAAAATTCCGCATGGAATTCGTTATAGGTGGTTTTTAAACTTGCTTTGTCATGTATTGGGGAAACAAAAACCGATCCAAAATACTCATTTGAAGTGTCTTGCCTAAATTGGTAATACTTTGTTTCATAATTAAAAACATGCCCTATCGCCAAAGAGGTTTTTTCAAGTCTGCTAGAATCTTTCCTCGTTCTTAATAGCTTATATTGATGTTCCAAAAAATAGCGTTTCCCTAAAATCTTATTTTCGCCATTATCTGTAGTGGATAATCTTGTATCTACACGAGAACGATCTAAAAAATCCTCATTACCCTTTTCAAACTGTTCTTCTTTGTCAACCAAGCCCCCATTTTCCTCAGTTTCTACATCTTGTGCTGCAATATGGGAACGCAAACTATATCGCCCATTCTTTGTTACGTAATTAGCGGTTGACCTGAAATTACCAGATTGGGATTGATCTAACTGATATTTACCCAAAGAACGAAATCCTTTAAATGCCAAAGAAATATTAAATCTACGAGAGGTGTTAAAGGTCAATAAGGCATCCAATAACTGACCTTGTTCAAAAGTTGTTTTAAAGAACAGATCAGACATGGGAGTTGCTACATTATAATAATCAATATCCTCAACCTCAAAATAATTATAATGTTTGGCTTTGGCGCCCAATAAGGGGTACATATGATTGCGTTCAAAATCAACACCGAGCTTATTATAGGGTTGCCCAACATTGGCAAATGGCATTAATTCAAAATCATCCTTTCTTAAATAATTGTATTTATATTCTTTTTGAACTGTAAGTGTTGTATCTAAATAGGTTGTATCTCGAGCATAGGAGATTATTTTATAATCCTTAATGGTGATTTCCTCTGCGGCCGCAGGTGGAACTTTCTTTTTTCCCTTCTTTTTGATTTTTGTAGTATCAAGCGTCCTACTAGAAGGAATGGAATCTACCTGTGCATGGAGTAATGGGCAACTTAATATAAATAGCAGTAGAAAAAAGTATCTCATAAAATAGCTTACTGGGCAAAGTTAATTTTTTTGTTCCTAATATAATGTGAAATTTTATACAACAAATAATTTATGTAGCGTATCATGTTTTACAATACCTTGAATTGATTCAAAAAAATTATATTCGTCCTTAAACAGTAGCAATTCAATATGCTGAAAAGATTTTACCATACATTCGATGAAGTCGGCACAGATGAAGCAGGCCGTGGCTGTCTCGCCGGACCCGTTACAGCAGCTGCCCTGATTTTGCCGAAACGGTTTAAAAATGTTATGCTAAACGATTCAAAACAACTTTCTGAAATCAAGCGCGAGACCTTAAAACCAATAATTGAGAAAAGTGCAGTGTGTTTTGGTGTGGCGCATATCTTTCCCGAAGAAATTGACAAAATAAATATACTCAATGCCTCGATATTGGCTATGCACCAAGCAATTGACCAACTCAAAGGCGATCTGAAATTCATTATTGTTGATGGCAACAGGTTTAAACCTTATCATAATGTTCCTTTTGAATGCATTATAAAAGGCGATGGTAAATACATGAGCATTGCTGCAGCATCTGTCTTAGCCAAAACCTATCGTGATGCGTATATGGAAAGGTTGCACGAAGAATACCCAATGTACAACTGGAAGAATAACAAAGGCTATCCTACCAAAGAACATAGGGAAGCCATACGTACATATGGTATAACAAAATACCATAGAAAAAGCTTTAGACAATTGCCGGAACAGTTGACACTAAAACTTTAATAAACTAACTTCGCTGTAAATCTATTTTGATGAATTACAGATTTTTTATTGGCCTACTCATTTTATTGATTGTTGGTTGTTCCCAGCAACAAAAAAAGGCTTCTTCCTTGCTCGATTTCATTCCCCAAAATGCAGCTATAATTATCAAGATAAACAATCTAAATGGCTTTAAAAGTGATCTAAAGAACAATGATTTCCTTTCTAAGCTGGAATCGTTTGGTGTGTATAAGGCTATCTATAATGAGATAAAACATCTGGACCATGTTAAGTCTGAAACTGAATCAATTCTGGCATTTTCTGAGTTGGGAGCAGGTAATTTTGAATTCACTTTTGTGACCAGCGAAGCTTCCAATACTTTTGTATTGGATAGCGTTCAAAATATCAAGAAGGAATCCGATTTTATTGAAAGTCAAAAAATTGATACGTACGATTTAGAGGGTGATATTCTCTACTGCCTTTCCCTGAATGGGAAAATTACAATTAGTTCTTCAAGGGTAATACTCGAAAACCTCATCAAGTATTTTGACGAACCCAAAACATTCACTGAACTTGAGAAGCTAAACGAAATTGCAAGCACTACGAAAAACGCCTCCTTATTTATAAATCTTCAGCATAGCGAGTCTCTGGCCAAATCTTTGTTGAAAGAGAATTCAGCATTGAAAATTTCCCTTTTTTCCGATTGGATTCTTGTAGATGTCAATGCGAACCAAAATCATATGAATCTAAACGGAATATCAGTCACAAAAGATTCAATAAATAACTATTTAAGCCTCTTTAAGGATACCAATCCTTTGGCAAATACAACGCCATCCCTTGCACCAAGATCGGCAGATGCAATTTTGTCCTATACATTTGATGATTACACTGCATTCGCCCTAAACCAACAGCGGTATTTACGTCTCGATTCACCTAAAGACTCCCTTTTAAATACGGTTGAAGAGATTGGGTTTATTTATCAGAACGGTGATAAAACAGTACTATTGAATACGTATGGTTCTGAACAACTATCAGAGTACATTACAAGCATTAAAAAATCGGAAACGGAATATCAAGGCAATCAGATTTTAGGACTTAACAAACCTGATTTTTTAAACCTTTATTTGAATCCATTAATCGCCAATTATAAAGCGAACTTCTGTACCATCGTAGAAAATGCTTTCATTTTTGCAGAAAACAAGAAAGCACTGGAGTTAATCATCAATAGCAATAAAAACGGTTCTACTTTTGAGAAAACAGATGTTTTTGCTTCTGCCAAGGATGCTCTTGCCGACGAATCTTCCATACTTTTTGTTTCCAATGCAAAAGGTATTGCGCAAATGCTTGACAATGATTTTTCCAAAGAATTTATTGCCGATTTCAAAAAGGCTAAGTTTAACAAAAATACGTTTGCTGCCCAAATTGTTGCCGACAAAGGATTCTTTCATACGAATGTGGTCATTCAACAAACGGGAAGAAAATCGAAAATAAATACGGTATCCCCTTTATTCACTTTATTACTAGATGCCGATTTGGCGATGAATCCCCAGTTTGTAACCAATCACAGGACCAATAAGAAGGAAATCGTCGTACAGGATCAAGAAAACAATCTGTACCTCATCTCAACGCAAGGCAAGGTGCTTTGGAAAAAACAGTTGAATGGACAGGTCCAAGGCAAAATCCATCAAGTGGATATTTATAAAAACAAACGTTTGCAACTGGCATTCACGACCAATAATCAGTTTTTGATCCTTGATAGAAATGGCAAGGAGGTTAAACCCTTTGTAAAAAAATATGAAGGAGGAAATTTGAACGGATTGGCTGTTTTTGATTATGAAAACAAAAAAGATTATCGTTTTGTCGTAACACAAGGCAATAAGGTTTTCATGTACAACAACAAAGGCTCCATAGTGCGTGGATTCAAATATACCCAAGCAGAAAGTGCCATTTTACAGGCTCCAAAGCATTTGGCAATCACCAACAAGGATTATTTGGTCTTTACCTTGCAAAATGGTGATCTGAAAATCCTTAACAGGGTAGGCAATGTAAGAACAAGCGTAAAAGGGAAAATTGATTTTTCCCAAAATGAAGTGTATTTATACAAAAACAAGTTTGTATTGACCGATAAAAAAGGTGTGCTTCACCAAATTGCCACCAACGGAAAGTCAAACGCCACCAATTTAAGGTTAAATGAATATCATGGTATTGATGCCACTACCAATACCTTCGTTTATATGAATGACAATGTTTTAAGTATAAAGGGTAAAAAGATAGAACTTGATTTTGGTCTTTATACACGGCCCAAAATATTTTATATCTATGATAAAATCTATGTGAGCGTTACCGATATTCAGAACCAAAAAGTATACTTATTCGATAGTCAGGCAAAATCAATTTCCAACTTCCCGGTTTTTGGATCCTCGATAATTGACATGACCGATATGGAAAATGACCGTAAGCTTGAAATTGTAGTTAAGGACCAGGAAAATTCCCTAATTGTTTATCAATTGAATTGATTGTCTATTTAGCCATTTATACTTGATCCTTAACTAATTACACACTTCTTTCTGCCGAATACAGTAATCTATATTGAATTGGTGTTATTCTTTTTATTTTTATGTGTAAAGAAGAAACTTTGAAGGCTTAAATTGATTACGCCTTACACTTGATTCTACTTACAATAATACTTATCTTTAAAATGCATATAAAAATACCATCATGAAAAAAATAATATTCCTTTTTGGCCTTATTCTTCTTACTTCTTCATTTGTTGCTGCTCAGGATTGCAGCAAATACTTTCCTATGGATGAGGGCACCAAGTTTCAAATTACCATGTATGATAAAAAAGATAAAGTTTCCGGCGTTATGGATTACGAAGTCAAGGAAGCCAGTGGAAATACGGCTACCATGTTCTATGAGATGAAGGATGAAAAAGGAAAAATGGTTACTAGCTCAGAATACGGTATCACCTGCTCCGATGATGGTGTTACTATTGATTTCAGTTCTATGATGTCACCCGAATTATTGGGGCAATACGAGGATATGGAAATAGAAATGTCTGGTACAGATCTCTTATATCCCAATAATCTTAGTGTTGGGCAGTCATTGCCCGATGCCGATGTACTAATGACCATAAAAATGCCTCCCATGAACATGAAAATGAATATGAATTTTTTTAATAGAAAGGTAGAAGGCAATGAATCCGTGACGACGCCAGCCGGCACTTTCGATTGCTATGTGATCACCTATGACAGCGAGGCTAAAATGGGCTTTAAGATGACGAGCAGCAATAAGCTCTGGCTTTCAGAAGGCTTTGGCATGGTAAAACAAGAAACCTATAATAAAAAAGGAGCCCTTATTGGCAAGAGTGTGCTTACCGCTTTCAATAAATAACTATTTTATAAATCAGTAAAAACCGAGACAGAGGCATCAGTTTTTGATATCGCATTGTTCAACTTTGACAGCAATTAATCACAAGGTGCTGAAATCAAATAATTACTATATTTAATCAGCTAACCACTATTATCTATGAAGTGCCTTATTTCGTTATTGCTGGTGTTGTTTCATGCATATTCCTATGGACAGGATATGAAATCCATGGAAACAAATAGGCTTATTCGTTACTATTTTGACCAGGGAGAGAGTTACTTTGAAAATCAGGACTTCATTAAGGCCATTCCATTTTTCTTGAAAATAGATTCCATTTCCATAAATGTTGGCATTAAAAATTCTATTACAATTGCCGCGATGCTGCGCAGGGCGGAAATCTCAAAATTATCCTTTACCTATGAAACTACAAATATGGCCCATAGCCTATTGTATGAAGCCTTGGAAGTGGCAAGAGAAATAAATGATGTGGAAAGTGAACATTTAACGTACATACAACTTGCCGACATCAACCAAATGATACGGGAATTTAATGACGCCAAAAAATATATAGATCTAGCCTTACCATATTTTGAAAAACGGGACAATGTGGAAAGAGTATCTCGGTTGCTATTGACGAAATCATCTTATTACTTGGGCGTGGACAGCCTTAACAGAGCTGAACAAACCCACTTGGATAGAATTAAATATCTCGCAACAAAAGAAAACACCTATGAAAAAGCTAAGGCCGCCTATTATTATGGTAATTTTTTAAGAAGGAAAAAAAATGAATATAGCAAAGCCATTGGTCCATTGGAAACAGCGAAAGACCTGTTTCAAAAGACAAAAAGAGATAGTACTCAACTTTATCACCGTTGTATTCGCGATCTGGCCTTTTGTAATAAGCAATTAGGCAATTTTAAGGAGGCCAGTATGTATTATGAGGCAGCGTATGATTTACAAGTAGACCTATTGGAAAAATTCAACAGAAA
>CBDUKE010000126.1:0-7233 GCA_965367725.1 uncultured Maribacter sp.
GAAGGATTATTCACATGTCCCTCCTCAGAATACTGGCGATAGGTAAAGCCAGGTTGAATGCAATAGCTGCCTGTCTCCCCTTTTTTGTTCATGGCGATGAATCCAATCTGGAAATCGGTGTTATCCTTGTTCTTGGCAATAATACGTTTTACACCTTCTTCACAAGCCTCTTGGGGTGACTTTCCTTGGCGCATCAATTCCACGATCAAAAAACTACCCACAGTACGCACCACTTCTTCGCCGACACCTGTAGCAGTGGCCCCGCCAATTTCATTATCAACGAAAAGGCCAGCACCGATAATGGGGGAGTCACCAACACGACCACCAAATTTATAGGCCATACCGCTGGTTGTGCAGGCACCGGAAATATCACCATTCTTATCAATAGCCAACATGCCAATGGTGTCGTGATTTTCGATATTGATGATGGGTTTATATTGTGAGGTTTTTTTCCATTCCAACCATTCTTGTTTTGATTTTTCGGTGAGTAGGTCAACCTTTTCAAATCCCTTTTCGTAGGCAAAATCCTCTGCACCTTTGCCTGCCAACATTACATGGGGTGTATCTTCCATAACCTTACGTGCCACTGAAATGGGATGGGCAATGTTTTGCATACATAGTACAGCACCGCAATTACCATCCTTGTCCATAATACAGGCATCCAAGGTTACGTTCCCGTTTCGGTCTGGGCGACCGCCTTTTCCTACGGTTTGGTTGTTCACATCGGCCTCTTCGATCATAACGCCTTGCTCGACAGCATCTAAAGACCTTCCTCCATCTTTTAGCACTTCCCAAGCGTTGGCAGTTGCATTTTGAAAGTCCCAAGTGCAAATAACTATAGGTTTAATACCTATTGAACCATTACTCGCTATGGGTTCTACCAATTTTGTTTCTTGGCATGAGGCCAATATGGGAGCAGAAATCAATCCAGCGGTAATCGTGCTTGAATTTTTCAGGAACTTTCTTCGTTTCATCTGTTTGTGTTGCTTAATTTTAGAGCGCTAAATATAAGCAATATGTTAGTAGAAGTTTGTGCCAATTCTTTAGAATCTGCCATGAATGCCCAAAAGGCGGGGGCAGATAGAATTGAACTTTGTACCGAGTTGGCCGTAGGTGGAATTACCCCATCTTATGGTCTTTTGAAAAGTATCAAAGCAAACTTAAAAATTCCCGTTCATGTACTTATTCGTCCTCGTAGTGGGGATTTTACCTATTCAGAAGGGGAGTTCGATATAATGAAAAGAGATATTCGACTTTGTGTTGAACTTGGTTTCGATGGAATTGTTTCAGGCATTTTGCATAAAGATTTAACTTTGGATGTTGAACGTACCAAAGCGTTGATCGATTTATCCGGGGATTTGAAATTCACTTTTCATCGTGCTTTTGACTGGGTGTTGGATCCATTGGCAACTATGAAGAAATTGGAAACTCTGGGCGTTGATTACATTTTATCATCCGGACAACAAAATTCTGCATTTCAGGGAATTGGATTATTAAAGGAGTTAAACGAAAAGTCGACAACTTGTGCTATTATGCCAGGTGGAGGAATACATGCTGATAATGCTAAACGTTTTAAACAGGATGGGTTCGGAGCTGTGCATTTGTCAGGAGCGAAATATAATGAGCGATTGGATGTTCGCCCTAAGGTTTCTATGAATTCACCCTCATTCTTAAGTGATCAAGGTGTTTTTGTTTCGAATGTTGATGCCATTAAAAATGTACTCAAAGAAGTTAAATAAACCGTAAATGGTATTCACAAAGCCCTTTTAAGAAATACCTTTGTTAAAAACCTGATTATGCTACGTTGGATTATTTTTATTGCAATTTACATAGCCCTTGGTTTCTATGTTTTGCAGGCACTGAGGGCAGTAACCAGATACCCATGGGTGTATTTTACCTATATGGCCATTTCATTGATTGTACTCCTTAATTTCATTTATCAGTTTACCGGGGGTGATGATGCGGGCAGGGTCTTAAGTAGACCCAAGAGTTACGCTTTTGGCTTTTTGCTTACCATCATTACTTTTAAGGTCATTACCATACTATTTCTTTTCTCTGAGGATATCTTTCGGTTTTTGACAGGTTCTTATCATAAGTTTTTTGGCGTGACAAAAGAATTCAGTTTCCCTGAACGTAGACGATTTTTGAGTATGATTGCGATGGGTATTGCAGCTATTCCTTTTGGGGCCCTTCTTTATGGCATGTATAGAGGTAAATATAATTTCAAAGTTCTCAAGTACGAATTGGAGTTCGATGATCTCCCCGGAGCTTTCGACGGTTTTCAGATTACCCAGATATCGGATGTTCATAGTGGTAGTTTTGACAACAGCAAAAAGATAGAATATGCCATAGACCTTATTAACGAACAGCAGAGCGATGTAATCATGTTTACCGGTGATTTGGTAAATAATAAGACAGAGGAAATGATTCCTTGGAAAGAAACGTTTTCCAAACTTAAGGCCAAAGAAGGTAAGTTTTCCATCTTGGGCAACCATGATTATGGGGATTATGTAACATGGGATACAGAGGAATTGAAAAGCGAAAATCTTGAAGATCTAAAAAAACTTCAAAAAGAAATTGGTTTTGACCTCTTACTGAATGAAAGCAGATTCCTGCAAAAAGGGGAGGATAGAATAGCCTTAGTTGGCGTTGAGAATTGGGGTAGGGGTGGATTCAAAAAAGCGGGAGATCTGGGAAAAGCAGCTGAATCAATAGCCAAAGATGATTTTAAAATACTTATGAGCCATGATCCATCGCATTGGGAAGATGTTGTCATAAGTGATGATTACCATTATCATCTTACATTAAGCGGCCATACCCACGGTATGCAATTCGGTATCGAAATACCTGGATGGGTAAAATGGAGCCCTGTTAAATGGAGGTACAAATATTGGGCTGGTATTTATAAGGAAATGGGCCAGTATATAAATGTAAATCGCGGATTCGGATTTTTAGGCTATCCTGGTAGGGTTGGGATTTGGCCAGAAATCACCGTAATTACATTGAAGAAAAAGGCGTTAACATGAATTTAACTTCGCTCTTTTGCCACAAAAACAGAGCAATTACTACTTTTTTAACATTTTTTCTTACATTTGGATGATAACCGAAAGAACTATATATGTCTAAGTTTGGTGAACTAATAGATTTACACGTTCCAGTTTTACTGGATTTCTACGCAGAATGGAACGAACAATCAACCTCAATGCATCCTGTTCTTAGGGATGTTGCTGCTGCCCTTGGCGACAAAGGTAAAGTCATAAAGATTGATGTGGACAAGAACAAAGAGCTTTCACAAGCCCTACGTGTTAAAGGTTTACCTACCCTTATGATCTATAAGAAAGGTGAAATGGTTTGGCGCCAAAGCGGAGAGCAAGATGCCAATACACTTATAGGCATTCTTAACGAATACGTATAATCAACGTCATCATTGCGAGCGAGGGGAAGCAATCTTTTGATTTAATTCGACTTCGGAAACAATAGAAAGTATTACTCCTTCAGTTTTCACAATACAGTCATTGGTACCTGGAAATAGGTTTTTGGTTAGTTTCCTTCTGGTTCCAATACCGAATCCAATTGCTCTTCTTCAGTATTAGTGCTATCCAACCCAATAGAGTCAGACATATCCGGATTACTTCCTATAACAGGTTCTTCCTCTAAGATTTCATCTTTATAGAAGTGATTGAATTTGTCAATGTACTCATTGAATATCAAGGTTTCCTTTTCTGCCATGTCCCGATCATTGTTCTCAATAAGTACATCAATTACCCTACGGTACGATTCCATATCCGTTATAATATCATCAATTTTGTCATATTGTTGATCAAGAGGAATGCCGTCATAATATTCTAGGCGTTCCTGATATATCTTCTTCATGGTATTGAATAGATCATGTGCCTGATTCGTTTCACCAACCTTGTAGTAGCCGTCAATAAATGGTAATACAAAATGGTAATAGGAGAAATTCTCAACAGGCATATTCTCCATAGCTATTTTTATGATATTTTTGGCCTTATCAATCTTATTCTCTTCAATCAACTGGTTCATTAATCTTGCCAGATTGCTTCGGTAAGAAATACCTTGAACCCTTGTCTGGGGGTCGTGGTAAATATCAGGACTACCGGAATTGCCCCAATCCCATTTCGTAACAATATCATACATAATATCAGTATCTATTCTTCCCATATCAAAAGAGTTGCTCCTTTCGGTCTTTATAGGCACTAATTTATAGGCGAGCCCCTCTAATTGTAGATAGTCTTTCATCCATATATATTCTGCATCATCAAAGCTTCCGCCAGAAAAGTATAATGGACGTTTCCAATCATTATTGGCCACAATATCCAACATCATCATGCTTTTTTTGGTAATAGCTCCCGGAAGATCAATATCAATATAATCAACTATAAGTGCTGAATCTTTTTCTTTGACCAAACCACTTTCTATGGCATTCTTTTTATTCACAGGAATGCGAATTTTCTGTGTAGGGTAATACACAAGGTTTTGCGTATTTTCAGGATATTCATCTACATCAATCTCTTGTTGTTCCAAGAAGAATTTGAACTTGGTCTGTGGTTTGTCGCTATCTATCCAGTCCATAAAATCCTTTATATCCCATCTTCTTTTCGATAATTCGCCTTTGAATAATGGATCAACATTTTGAAAATACAACACATCGCGTGATCCCCATCTGTATTTATCATGGGTTATTTGTGAGGGTATGGGGTCACTGGAGTATGCCTTTCGTTTCATTTGGTCAACATACCAATCCGTCTCAAAGAGACTCGTGCAAACAACACGAACATCTGTTCTATAATTCTCAATTTCTTGGGCATACCATAAAGGGAATGTATCATTATCACCAATAGTAAAAATTATGGCTCCCGCATCTTTCTGACAGGAATCCAAATAGGACCTTGCTGAAGACCTTGCTGTGAAACGATTGGATCTATCATGGTCATCCCAGTTTTGTACGGCCATTACCGTGGGTACAGCCAGTAAACAGATAACGGTTACGGCTGGAGCCAATATTTTGGGAGTGACCCATTTTTTAAACTCATCGAATAGGCCATAAACACCCAGTCCTATCCATAATGCAAAAACATAGAATGAACCTACTAAGGAGTAATCCCTTTCACGAGGTTGAAATATATACGGATTCGTGTAGAATTGTATCGCTAGTCCTGTAAAGAGGAAAAACACGAACAATACCCAAAATTGTTTCGGATTTTTGTTAACCTGGAACAATATCCCAATGATTCCTAAAATCAGGGGTAAGAAGAAATACGTATTTCTAGCTTTATTATTCTTGATTTCACTTGGGAGGTTATCCTGACTTCCCAATCGCATTTCGTCGATAATGCCAATTCCACTCAACCAATTGCCATTCTCATCATAACGCCCTTGCACGTCGTTGTTTTTACCGGTAAAATTCCACATAAAATAGCGCCAGTACATATACCCAAACTGAAATTCGAACATGTATTTAACATTGTCCCAAACGGTAGGTGGCTGTACTTCAATGTACTCATCGAACCGCTTTAGAAAACTTATATATTGTTCAGTGTCAATCTCACCATTGGCATAACCGGTTTTTACCTGGTTTACCGCTTGTCTTAGTTCATCATTGGATTGGGTCATTTTAAAATCCAAGGGGCCAAAATACTTCATGTAATTCTCAGCATGTTGGCCACTCCACATTCTTGGTAAAATACCCTTGTGCTTTTCATTGGAGTCTTGTAAGGCATTTTTGTAATAGTTCACAATTACATATTTGCCCGATTTTTCATCTTTTTCATATTTGGGCTTGTCATCCATTTCTTTTCCCGCGGGAGCAAACAAATCAGAATAATAAGCACCATAAACAGGACTATCAACCCCTGGGTATTGTTCCCTATTGTAATAAGCCAATAAAGACCTGGCATCTGACGGATTGTTTTCATTGATAACGACGTTGGCATTGGCACGTATGGGGAGCATTAACCAAGACGAGAAACCGAAAAACAAAAACATTAAACATAGGACGAAGGTATTTGCAATGCGAAAATCGTTTTTACGTGTATATCTTAAACCAAAGTAGAAAGCTGCAATAAAGAGGAGTCCCATAATCATGGAACCTGAATTAAAGGGTAAACCTATGTTATTTATAAAAAAGACTTCTGCCCAACCAAAAACTTTTAGTACATAGGTTAATGAAAATTTATAGACCAGCATTAAAATTGCAATAACGCCTATGTTGGCAATAAGAAAATTTTTGACTGTAGTGGTCTTGTATCTCTTAAAATAATACAAAAGTCCAATGGAAGGAATAGTCAAGAAGCCCATGAACTGTATTCCAAATGTTAACCCAACCACAAATGAAATTAGAATGAGCCAGCGATTGCCTCTAGGATTGTCCAGATTGTCTGTCCATTTTAAACCTAACCAAAGTAATAGGGCCATAATAAAACTGGCCATTGCATATACCTCTGTTTCTACGGCATTGAACCAAAAACTATCTGAATAGGTAAATGCCAGAGCGCCAACAAGGCCACTACCCAAAACAGCAATAGATTTGCTATCGGTCAAGGTTTCATTTTTAGCAATCAGTTTTCTTGTTAGATTGGTAATAGTCCAGAACATGAAAAGAATGGTGAATGCACTTGACATCCCTGACACATAATTGACCATACGCGCAACTTGGTCAGGTTCAAAAGCGAACATAGCGAAAAAAGCGCCGATCATCTGCAATAACGGGGCTCCAGGAGGGTGGCCAACTTGTAATTTAGCCGATGTGGCGATATACTCTCCCGCATCCCAGAAACTACTGGTTGGTTCTACGGTAATACTATATGTGATAAGTGCTATAAAGAAGACGACCCATCCGAGTATGGTGTCCCATTTTTCGAAGTTCTTTGAAAACATGCAATACGTGGTTTTACCTGAAGGGCGAATTTAGTAATTAATATAGATATGGTCATACATTTTTGATAAACCTTTAACAGGCTTATTTCATCTTTTTTTTTGATGAATGTTTTTAAAAATGTTTGCGCAAACCAAACTTTGTTTTAAATTTGCACGCTCTTTAGAGGTATTGGCCCATGGTGTAATGGTAACACTGCTGTTTTTGGTACAGCCATTCAAGGTTCGAGTCCTTGTGGGCCAACAAAGAAATAAATTCAATCCCGATGTCGTTAGATGTTGGGATTTTTTGTTTTAGGTGTTAAATTTGGGGGAGAAGCCCGCCCGGATGAACCATCC
>CBDUKE010000127.1:0-7099 GCA_965367725.1 uncultured Maribacter sp.
AAGGTAAGCTTGCTTTGAGATCGCTGCGATTTATTCCTTAAATTAGTGGAAAGAACTACTATCCTAATAGCTAACCTGACTAAAATCATTGCCTTTTACAAAAACGCTGCCTAAATTCTACATTGGACTAGTATCATAATTTTACAGTCATGTAAATGATTCGAGTGTAAAACAACATCAGCACATGCAACAGCATCGATTAGCAGCAATCATGTTTACCGACCTTGTAGGGTATACTGCCTTGATGGGGTCAGATGAGGAAAGTGCATTTAAGATGCTACAGAAAAACCGCGATATACATACAAGTTTACTCGAAAAATATAATGGTACCCTTATCAAGGAAATGGGAGATGGGATGTTGATCAGTTTTGATCTTGGCTCTGATGCTGTTCGCTGCGCCATTGAAATTCAGATAGCTTGTAGGGAAAAGAACATTCCTTTGAGAATTGGCATCCATGAAGGGGAATTGGTATTTGAGGATTCGGATGTATTTGGCGATGGGGTTAATCTTGCCTCCCGTTTGCAGGAATCTGCCGAAGTGGGTTGCATATCTATTACGGGACCTGTATACAGAGACGTAAAAAATAAGACCGATATACATACCAAATTTATTGAAGAGAAGTATTTTAAAAATGTAGATGAGCAGGTAAAAATATATAAAGTACTGTGTGAAGAACTACCGGATACTTTAGGGTCGTCAAGGTATTTTGCGAAGAAGAAAGTTCAACGGCGGTCCCTTGTAAATCGGCTCCTTAAAACAATACCGATTATTATTGCATCAATCGCTGTTGCCACCACTATTTTTTTCATCTATGGCAGTACAAAAATTCCATTTACAGAGCGGGATTGGATTGTGATAACAGATTTTGAAAATCTGACCGAAGAAACAATCTTAGATCACTCCCTGAATACAGCTTTTATTCTAAGTATCAATCAATCACGATTTTTAAATGTGCTGCCTAGGCAGCGAATGATTGAGACGTTAAAGCGAATGGAAAAAGAAAATAGTACAACCATTTATGAAGAAACCGGTAGGGAAATTGCTATTCGTGAGGGTATAGAAATTTTTATTGTTCCAACTATAAGCAAGGTGGGCAGCCAGTATATTCTTACCGCTAAGATCCTGGACACCCAAACAGCCAATATCCTAAAATCTGAGGTTCTTTATGCCGATAGCCAGGATGAGATCATTGAAAAACTGGATCAGTTAAGCAGGAAGATACGACGACGCCTTGGAGAATCTGCAATGAGAATCTCGGATCAGAGCAAACCACTAAAGGAAGTTACTACTTCTTCATTAGCGGCACTTAAACAGTATTCACTGGGTATTGAAAGCCATCTCCGACTAGAATTTAAAAAAGCCAAGAATTATTATGAGAGTGCGATTCGTCTTGATAGTAATTTTACAGCAGCGAAGGCTTCTCTGGGAAATTTACTTTTTGAAAAATTTGATCGGGAAGAGGGACGCAAATGGCTCGATAAAGCTATTGTATCCATCGATAACCTTACCGACAGGGAAAAATTCGGCATTCTTGCTTTTTATGCGGTGAATGTTGAAAATGACCTGGACAAGGGTATCGGATATACAGAAAAACGACTTGGATTATATCCTGATGATCCGGTGGCTCACAATAACCTGGGTTGGTATTTTCAAAAACAGGGTATGTATGATAAGGCTTTGGATGAATATAAAATGGCGCTTAAGATCAATCCGTATATGATGCTTACCAATGGCGGAATAATCTGGATATATCTGGACTATTTTGCGCAAATAGATTCTGCCATGACATGGTCTAATCGCATGATTAAATATGCTCCCGATAATCCCTGGGGTTATTTTTACCTCGGTTCCGCGCATGTCGGATTAAATAATCTTGAGAAAGCAGAAACGGCTTATCTTAAAGCAGGGGAACTAAACTCAAACTTTTCGATGAATCAATACCGATTATCCCATGTCTACAGGCTTCAGTTAAAATATGACAAAGCCATTGAGGTTTTGGAGACAATCCTAAAGAATAATCCTAACGAATTCTCTACCCACTATGACTTGGGTATAAATTATAATTTAATCGGAAAACGGGAATTGGCCAGAAGTCATTTTCTTGAATATAAAAAAATAGCCGAACCGTGGTTGGTCAGTTCCCCAGACGACCCAAAATCCTATATTTATAATGGGATCATCCGTACGCAATTGGATGATAAAGATGCCGGATGGGACATTGGAAAAAGAGCTTTGGAAATGGAGACTCCAATGTACTTTGAATTTGCTCAATTACTGGCGGTACAGGACCGAAAAAGTGAAGCTTTGGACTATTTGGAGAAAGCACTTGAGAATGGGTATAGAAACCTGATATGGATAAAAATCCATCCCGATATTGAATTATTGCATGGGGAGCCACGTTTCAAGAAATTGATACAAAAGTATTTTGAAACTCCATAATACCTTTTATTAAAATACCTGATATTAACAAGCTGCCTAATTCCTACATAATACTGTGTTAACAAAGACAAACCACCACTAATTCTATTAAACGCTATATTACAGGGTCAATTATGGCATATGATTAGACTCATTTATAGTTGTTTATAATTATTTGTTACCTTAGGAAGAACAACCAGTCGCTGCTTCACATGACCAACTTCTTTCTTAAATTTGACAACAGGTATTGGAGAAATTTTCTTTTTGGTCCTTGGGAGTTTGCTAGTCGTAGTATGAACAATTATTAAACTTTACAATTCAGTATGAAACTTGATTTACAATTTGTACGCGCACAATTCCCGGCTTTTTCGGAACCTTCGTTAGCGGGGTGGGCTTTTTTTGAAAATGCCGGAGGGTCCTATCCCTGTATTCAGGTAATCAATCGATTGACCGATTTTTACATGAAAAACAAGGTTCAGCCTTACTATCCTTATCCCGCTTCCACAAAGGCTGGAGAAATGATGGATGAATCTTATAAGAGAATGGCAGCATACTTGAATGTTGCAGCTTCAGAAATTCATTTCGGCCCTTCAACCACCCAAAATGTTTATGTCTTGGCACATGCCATGCGACCCATGTGGGAGGAGGGCGATGAAATCATCGTTTCCTGCCAAGATCATGAAGCCAATGCCGGAGCTTGGAGAAAATTGGCCAATCAAGGTATTAACGTCATAGAATGGCATGTACATCCTGAAACAGGATTGTTAAGTTTGGAGGACTTGGAAGGTTTATTTTCTGACCGTACAAAGATGGTGGCTTTTCCACATTGTTCGAATGTAATTGGCCACATTAATCCCGTTAAAGAAATTAGCCAAAGAGCCCATAAGTATGGGGCGCTCTCCGTGGTTGATGGCGTAGGTTACGCACCACACGGTTTTCCAAATATAAAAGAGCTGGAGGCAGATATCTATCTTTTTTCCTTATACAAAACATTTGGGCCCCATTTGGGACTAATGTATGTTAAAAAAGCATTGATCAAAAGGATGGAAAATCAATCCCATTTTTTCAAGGAAGGCATAACCAAAAGTATGTTAACCCCCGCAGGGCCCGATCATGCGCAAATCGGTGCTGCCAAGGGAATATTGGATTATTTTGATGCCGTCTATGAACACCACTTTGATCAGGAGGCAAATGCCTCCCAAAGAAACATTGCATTGCATACTATGTTTAGGGAACATGAGAAAGCATTGTTGGAACACTTGCTGGCATTCCTAAGATCTCGTGATGATGTTCAAATAGTAGGCCCTGATCATGCTGCAGGGAGGTTGCCGATCGTATCAATTATTCCCCGCAATAAAAGCATAGCAAAGGTCTATGAGAGCCTAACTGAACAAAAATTGATGTTGGGGACGGGTGATTTTTATGCCGTTCGGCCACTAATGGATATGGCCATCCCATTAGAACCTGGGGTTATGAGGATATCTTTTGTGCATTACACCAGTATGGAGGAAATTAATCAAATGATAACGGGGTTAAAAAATGCCTTGTAAGGGATGCAACTATAAGTGAGGAAAAGTTAGGTTGGTTATTTTTATCCATTCTTTGAGGTGTTTTATTGACAAAATGCCCCTTGTTGCTATTGAGTTTTGATGGCCTTGTAAATCAATACCTATTTGAAAGAAATAACCACCAATTCTACCCGGCTCTATGGTAATGTCGAACAATTTTTATATATTTAAAAGACTACACCGATAAACTTGCCTGTCTATGCCAGCACACGAAATTGAAATTATCTTAAGCAGGCAGTTGGCAGATTGTCTTACCGTCCCGGTTTTTATAGTTGATCCTGAAGGAACGTTGATATTTTACAACGAGCCGGCAGAAGAAATACTGGGTAAAAAATTTCAGGATACCGGACCAATGCCTATCGGCGATTGGGGCACATTATTTTTTCCGCAGGATGAGGATGGTAAGGATATACCCCCAGAGGAACTTCCGCTGACACAAACCATACAGAATAAGGTGCCTGCACACAAGACATTTTGGATCAAAGCACTTAGTGGCAAATCCACTAAAATTTCGGTAACCTCTATCCCAATAATCGGGCGATCTAAGAATTTTTCAGGGGCCATGGCCATTTTTTGGGATAACGAAGTAATAGGATGAAGGTAAAGCTACATGGTACCCGAGGAGCATATCCAACTTCCTCCGCAAACAATCAAACGTATGGGGGAAATACTTCATGTATTGAGGTCATAAATGGTAAGGAACGAATAATTGTTGATGCGGGCACGGGAATTTTAGGAATCGATTTTAAGACTGCTTATAAGTCGGAAAGAATCGATATTTTATTGACTCATTTGCATATGGATCATATACAAGGTTTGGCTTTTTGCAAACCATTGTTCGACCCCAATAAGGAAGTGCATATCTGGGGTCCTGGTGGAAGTCCTGAATCACTTCAAACCAGATTGAATCGCTTTTTATCGCCGCCTCTTTTTCCTATAGCATTGAGGGATATTCCTTCTAAGCTTAGTATACAGGAACTACCGAGTACAACTTTTACGATTGGAAATTTTGTTATATCCGCAGAATTTATAAGTCATCCCGGACCAACGGTTGGCTTTCGCATTCAATGTGGTTCCAAAACGGTAGCCTACCTGCCAGACCATGAACCTGTTATCGGCAAAGCACACCTTTTTCCTGAAGATGATTGGGTTTCAGGATTTAATTTGGCTTATCAATCAGATCTCCTTATACACGACTCCCAATACAGCAAGAAAGAATATATGAAAAAAGTGGGGTGGGGACATAGCTCCTTGGATTTAGCTGCGGAGTTCTGTTCAAGGACTAAGGCTAAACACCTATTGTTGTTCCATCATGATCCGGCACATTCTGATGATGAGAGAACCCAAATGTTTGAAAGTTTTATGCGAAAGGCCAATTATGATTTTCCAATTGAGCTGGCTGTTCAGGGAGATGAGATTGAAGTTTAACCTCAAGAAGTCAACAATAGCTTTATATGATTATTTCCTTTCTCCTAGCCTATCCTATTTTAAGAAAAACCTACCGCTACTAACGCTGTAACTCTATCTAATGTGTACATATATAAAATAATGAACTACATGGCGTCTAAGCACTAATCACCTTTGGGTATAATCTATATAAACTATCTTCTAAGTCAATTAGCTAAAAATTTGAAAGATCAAATGAGGGCAATTATAATGGAATAGCATTAATAACAGACATAAAAATTATGGCAACAACTAGTTATACCTGCGGAATTAGTAACGAACCTTTACTAGGGATTACCATTGGTGATAAATTTGACGAGATAGTTAGCCAGTTTCCTGATAATGTGGCGTTGATCGTACATCATCAAAATATTAGATGGACATACACCCAGTTACAAGAGCAGGTAAATGATTGTGCGAAAGCACTATTAACTGCTGGCATTAAAAAAGGAGACAGGGTAGGTATATGGTCCCCAAATCGTTACGAGTGGACCGTATTACAATTTGCTACTGCTAAGGTGGGTGCTATATTAGTCAATATCAACCCTTCTTATCGTGTTCATGAATTAGAATATGTATTGAATCAGTCTGAATGTATTATGATAGTCATTGCAGATAAATTCAAAACTTCTGATTATGAAAGGATGATATTGGAATTGGCTCCTGAATTAACAAACGCCGCTATTGGGCAGCTTAATTCCTACAAATTACCTGAGTTGAAAACCGTTGTTTCCTTATCAGACACACCACCAAAAGGAATGTTATCATGGTCTGCCTTAATGCAAAAATCAGAAACGTGCTCCACAGCATCGATGGAAAAAAGACAAAAGGAATTATCCTTTGATAATCCCATAAATATTCAATATACAAGTGGAACTACGGGTTTCCCTAAGGGCGCTACCCTAAGCCATCACAATATTTTAAACAATGCATATTTTGTGGCAAAAACCATGGGATTCACCGATAAAGACCGTCTTATAATACCAGTACCCCTGTATCATTGTTTTGGTATGGTCTTGGGGAACTTGGGATGCATGACCCACGGCGCAACTATGATTTATCCAAGTGAAGGTTTTGAACCACTTACTATATTACAAGCAGTAGAAAAAGAAAAAGCAACTGCATTATATGGAGTACCAACTATGTTCATTGCTGAATTGGAACATCCCGAATTCAATAATTTTGATTTGAGTAGCTTGCGTACGGGAATTATGGCTGGATCTCCGTGTCCGGTAGAAGTCATGAAAAAAGTACACGCTTTGATGCATATGAATGACGTTCAAGTAGCCTACGGAATGACAGAAACCAGCCCGGTATGTACTCAAACAAAAATGGGGACACATCTTGAAAAACAGATAAGTACGGTCGGTAAGGTCCATCCTCATTTAGAGATAAAAATCATTGATCAGCAAACAGGGCAAATAGTACCGATTGGGACACCTGGTGAACTTTGCACAAGAGGATATAGTGTGATGTTAGGATACTGGAATAATGAAGAACAAACCAAGACCTCTATTGATTCTGCCCGATGGATGCACACTGAGGATTTAGCCACAATGGATGAGGAAGGTTACATTAATATTGTAGGACGTATAAAAGATATAATTATCAGAGGAGGTGAAAATATTTATCCAAAAGAAATTGAAGAATTTTTGTTTACGCATCC
>CBDUKE010000128.1:0-7009 GCA_965367725.1 uncultured Maribacter sp.
AATAAAGGGAATGTAATAATCTGGAATAAATTATTATGAATTAGACTTTTAGGAGGAATGTAAAAAAGTAAAAGTTAAACCATAAGCATGAATCCTATTTAAATTAATTTACCTCTATTAGTGTTTAGTTGGTTATGAAGTTCTTAATATTTTTAACATTTCATTTAAAATGCCACCAACTATTCGACGAAATGCACAAAATATCCCATAAAACGAAGAAAACCTCCGATAAAACGTAAAAAAACCTCCGAAAATCGGAGGTTTCTTATTTTGATTATGAAAAACTTATCTTTTACCTACTTTCTTTTGTTCTTCGGCCTGCTCCATCATCTGGCGCATTTTGCGTTGGAATTTATTCTCCTTTTTAGGCTTCTGTTTATTCTCCTGTATCTGCGCATGTATCTTGTCATCATCCAAGATAAACTTTTTGATTGCCAACATAATGAATATGGTAATCAGGTTAGATACAAAATAATACAAACTCAAGCCACTCGCATAGTTGTTAAAGAAGAACAACATCATAAATGGCATTAAGTACATAACGAACTTCATATTGGGCATTCCCGGTTGCTGCGGCATATTCTGGCCAGTGGTCATCATCATATAGAAGAAGATGGCAACCGAAGCCAATATGGGGAATAAACTTATATGGTCTCCGTACCAGGGAATTGAGAACCCTTCTGGGAATTGATAGATCGTATCAAAGGATGAAAGGTCATTTGCCCATAAAAATGATTTTTGACGTAAGGCAAATGATGTCGGGAAGAACATGAAAAGCGCATAGAATATCGGCATTTGTAAAAATGCAGGAACACATCCACTCATAGGGCTCACCCCAGCCTTATTATAAAGCTTCATGGTCTCCTGTTGCTTTTTCATGGCATTATCCTTGAATTTTTCGCCCAACTCAGTAATCTCAGGCTTTAAGACTTTCATCTTAGCTTGGGATAAATACGACTTATAGGTTACCGGTGACATTGCCAAACGAACTAAAATGGTCATAATAACAATAGCTATTCCATAAGGGAAGTACGTGCTTAAGAAGGAATAAAAAGGTGTGAAAACATATCGGTTGATCCAACCAAAAATTCCCCATCCGAAAGGGATTGAATCTGCCAAGCCTAAATCCTCATACTCATCCAAAACATCAACATCGGTTGGACCGTAATACCAATGCATGTTCTGGGCAAGCTCGCCCCCGCTCATTTCCAATTCTATTTTAGAAGTATACGCCTTAGTGAAGCCAAAAGTCCTACTTTCCTCTTCCACTAAATTTTCAGAGGTTAGCTCTGCCTTTTTGAAGTTATTTTTTGTAGCCAAAATAGAGCTAAAGAAATGTTGTCTATAGGACAACCATTTTATGTCCACTTCAGTCTCTTCATCATCGCTACCTTCCGAAAGTTTACTTATTTTACCTTCTTCATGATTATAGGTAAGTCGTGTATACCTGTTTTCATATGAAATACTTTTTGAATGGCGAATTCCCTTTAATTTCCATTCTAAATGAACGGGGTCAGTACTACTTATTATGCCATTCATCCCTTGGGAACGAATTGTGAAATCTACCAAATAATCATTGGGCTTCATTTCATATCTATATTCCAAATACTTGTCAGGTGCCACTTTCGCTTTCATTGAAAGCACTTGATTATTACCATCGTTGCTCATTGATGGCTCAAAGAACAAATCCTTAGTGTTAAGCACCCTATTATCTGAAGTGGAGAAATTCAATCCAAAAGAGGCATTCCCATCTTTTACCAAATAAACAGGGATAGAGTCGTAGGTAACAAAAGTTTTCATTTTAGCCTCAACGATTTGCCCTCCCTTATTACTTATTTTCAAAGTGACCAATTCATTCTCTAAAGTGGTAATGGCATCTGAAGGCGCCGTATAGCCAAAGGCACCTAAGGTACTTTTGTAATTTGCTACGGCGGTGGAATCCTGTAAATTTATTGGGGCCGGTTCCTCTTCTTTTACGACTTGAACTTCACCCTCCTTTGTTTGGGCCTCTACCTGTTCTTGTTTTGCTTTTTGAGCCTCCAGCTCTTCAGGTGTGGGCTTATTTTGGTAAAACATAAAAATGAGTATCCCAAAAATCAGCACAAAGCCTATAATAGAGTTAATATCAAATTTCTTTTCTTCCATTTAAAATTGAATTTAAACCCACTCGCAAAATCAGTAAGGTTTTAGACAGTCAGCAAATATATGCCCAAATGTGCAGATTATGCCATACTGGCATTAGTTTGTTCTTTTTTGTGTTTTAGAGCCGCTTTGACCAAACCAACAAACAAAGGATGAGGGTTTGCAACCGTACTTTTATATTCTGGGTGATATTGTACACCTATAAACCAGGGATGACTTGGTAATTCGACGATTTCAACCAATCCGGTTTCCTTATTGATTCCCGAAGCCTTTAGACCGGCATCCTCCAATTGCTTTTTATAGTCGTTATTGAACTCATAACGGTGACGGTGTCTTTCAGAAATATCCTTAGCACCCTTATAAATTTTCTGCACCAAAGTACCATCAATCAAATGGCAGTCCCATGCACCTAATCGCATAGTACCCCCTTTGTTGGTTATGGACTTTTGTTCTTCCATTAAACTTATTACAGGGTCAGGGGTGCTACCATCCATTTCAGTGGAATTGGCCTTGGCAAGTCCCAATACGTTACGGGCATATTCAATGACTGCCATTTGCATACCTAAACAAATCCCAAGAAATGGAATTCCATTTTCCCTTGCATGACGTACGGCTTCAATTTTGCCTTCGATGCCTCTTTCCCCAAACCCTGGTGCGACCAGAATACCATCAAGTCCGTGTAACTCCTTCGCTATATTCTTCTTTGAAATATGTTCGGAATGGATAAACCTCACATTGACCCGTACCTCATTACTTGCTCCTGCATGTATGAATGATTCCAAGATCGATTTATAGGAATCCTGCAACTCAACATACTTACCTACCAAACCAATAGTTACCTCATGTTTGGGGTTTTTGTGACGATGTAAGAACTCATCCCACTGTTTTAAATCGGGTGCTGTAATGTCCGGTAAATTCAATTTCTTCAAGGTAACGGTATCCAAACCTTCTTCCTGCATTAGAATGGGTACATCATATATCGTGGAAGCATCTATAGATTGAATAACCGCTTCGCGCCTTACATTACAAAATAAAGCGATTTTATCTTTTATTTCATCTGAAATTTCATGCTCAGTCCTACAAACCAAAATATCGGCCTTTATACCGCTTTCCATTAAGGTCTTTACAGAGTGTTGTGTTGGTTTTGTTTTTAATTCCCCAGCAGCTGAAAGATACGGGACAAGGGTCAGGTGGATTACGATACCATTGGTATCACCCAATTCCCATAACAATTGGCGAACAGCTTCTATATAAGGTAAGGATTCAATATCCCCTACTGTACCTCCAATTTCAGTAATGATAATGTCATATTCGCCACTATTACCAAGAATTTGCACGCGTTCCTTAATCTCATTGGTGATATGCGGCACCACTTGTACCGTCTTACCCAAAAACTCTCCGCGCCGTTCTTTGTCGATAACACTTTGGTATATTCTACCCGTGGTGACATTATTGGCCTGGGAAGTCTTTACATTCAAGAAGCGTTCGTAATGTCCTAAATCCAAATCGGTTTCAGCACCATCATCAGTCACATAACATTCCCCATGTTCATACGGATTCAAAGTTCCCGGATCAACATTAATGTAGGGGTCTAATTTTTGAATGGTTGTTTTGTAACCTCTAGCCTGAAGTAATTTGGCTAAGGATGCGGCAATAATCCCTTTTCCTAGGGATGATGTAACCCCACCGGTTACAAAAATATATTTGGTCTGTGACATGAAGCGTTCGATTGAATTCGTAACGCAAGCAAAAATACAAATTGCATTAACAAATTGCAGGGATTACTTCGGAAAATCTTTTTGAATTCTCCGAATAAGTGTTTCTAGTCCGTTGATTTTGATCTCTAACATTGATCTTAATAAATCCCCCAACTTTCCTTCAGGAAATCCCTTTTGCCGAAACCACACCAAATATGGCTCCGGTAAATCAACCAAGTAACGGCCTTTGAATTTACCAATGGGCATCCTATAATGGGCAAGCTCAATGAGCTTCTTATAATCCGGGGTTATTTCCATTGTATAAATCTAAATATATTATCTTTAAGAGTACAAAAAAGCCCATGCTAAATTCATGAAAAGAAGAGCATTTATTGGGACCTCAGCAGCCGCCTCGGTAGCATTTCTTGCAAGTAAGACAGTTAAAGCTGCAGATTCTTAAAACAAAAATACTATGAAACTTAACAACAATATTAACCATAGCGTATGTCAGTGGTGTTATGGTACCATTCCCCTGGAAGATTTTTTAAAATCATTGAACGAGTTGGGTATAACAGCTATTGACCTTATTGGTCCAAAGGATTACCCATTACTTAAAAAATATAACATTCATAATGCAATGTGCAATGGTGCCGAAATCAGTCTAACGGAAGGTTGGAATGACCTAAAATACCATGAAATTTTAATTAAGAATTACAAAGAAATGATCCCTATTGTTGCTGAAGCTGGGTATACCAACCTCATTTGTTTTAGCGGTAATCGCAGGGGCATGGATGATGCTATTGGACTCCAAAATTGTGTTTTAGGCTTAAATCAAATAATACCAATGGCCGAAAAACATGGAGTTGTGATTCAAATGGAATTATTGAACAGTAAAGTTGATCACCCTGATTATATGTGCGACCATTCAGAATGGGGTGTTGAACTCTGCAAACAATTAGCGTCGGATAATTTTAAATTACTATATGACATTTACCATATGCAAATTATGGAGGGTGATGTTATACGTACAATCCAAGAGCATCACCCATATTTTGGACATTACCATACCGGTGGTAATCCTGGACGTAACGAAATAGATGAAACCCAGGAACTGTACTATCCTGCTATCATGAAAGCTATTCTGAAAACTGGATTCAAGGGTCATGTGGCCCAAGAATTCGTCCCTACCTGGGATGATAAAATTGCTGCATTAAAACAGGGAATTACTATTTGTGACGTATAAGGGGCCCGCCCCTAACCCATCACTAACAGAGAGAGCATTACTTATTTAGCGCTTCTTCAATCTTATTGTTCCAAATCAGCTGTTGTTCCACATCCCTGGAAAAGTTGGTCTGGTCATCGTACAGATTTTGAAAATCATTCAATTCTTCCATTACTTCCTTATAAATCTGCTTGACTTCTGCCTTTACATTTTGTGTAAATGAACTTGATGCCAAACGTTTTCTCATCTTTCGGGCATAGAGTTCAGAGATGTCGAAATGGAGTTGTTCATGGCTCAGAATCAACGAATCACATAAACTGGGTTGATACCAAGATTTATTCGGATAAAAAAAAGTGCTTACCAAATAATCAAGCTCAATTTTACCGTTTGATCCGCTTGTCGAGAATTGATATGAAATTCCACTTGCCGTAGTTGCCGCAGCCCTATCATTGTCTGGGGCTTTCCCCTTAAAATCTTCCCAGGTCAGTTTATTTTCAGGACTCCATGCAATGGTTTCGTAATCTTGGGAATCAGTAAAACCCAGGATTAGAAAGAGTGAAAAAAACCAAATCTGTTTTATAGAACCCAATGGGATGAATTTTCTTTTACTATATCAGGATGCGAACTATAAAGAACCGGACACCTATTGGCGATAATAAATGAATCCCCTGAACGTAAATGTTCAGATCCGGTGCGCAAATTACCAGTATAGGTTACTTTTGAGGTCATCCTCAATCCTTTATTTCAACAACCCTGAGATCTTCAATAGCCATTATATAAGATGCCTGATTAAAATATCCGGAAGTCATATCTTTCTCATAGGAGAATTTATTCCCAGTGTATTCTGTTTCACCAATGATTTTGGAAACCTCCATTAAATTGTTCTTAAAGGCCAATTTTAATAAAAGGTCATAGGTCAAATCAAAACCGCGAACAGCGTAGCGATCAGGAACGTCACCAAAACGTTTGCTATAAGCTTCAATGAACGCACTATTACTAGCTTCCCTAAATACAGAGGGATACGTAAAATGTAGGTTTGACAAATGTGTGCTTGAGATAATATCATTATCAAAGGCATTATTCCTATTGGTCGTGAACATCCTGACCTGTACTTTTACCTTACTGAAATCAGGGTCAATCAATGCATTCTGAAAAGAATTCAAAATAGAAACCACGCTTGATATGAGTTTGAAATTTTCCGTTTCAACGAAAACCCAATTTTCAGATTCCTCGGATAATAAGCTTGCCAATTTCTCCCTGTTTATACCAATATTCTTCTCTTCTTCCCTTACCTCAAGAATTTTTGCTTCCGGAAATCTTGATAAAATGAGTTCCTTACCTACTTGACTATCCTCATCAGCAATGATTATAATATTCTGATCTGTAACTTTTTCTTCAACATACTTAAGCATTTTTTCACGCAAAACCTCGTCAGATGTATATGAAAAATAAACATTGCTCAAACTTAAATCGCTATTCGCAGGAATTGGAGCAATAACAGGCACTTGATATTGGGATGCTTGTACGGCAACTTCTTTTAACGATGGAAGATCCAAGGGACCAACAATGGCACTGACATCAGTCAAATTTTCACGCATGAGAATTTCCTTGGTCTTTTGCTGATCTAATTGGTTGTCATAGGTTTTCACATCTACCGAAATGCCCAATTTAGCGATAGAGTCCACAGCCATCAATGCCCCAGAATAAAGTCCTAGACTATACTTTAGGCTATTTCTGTTTTCTATGGTTTCCATAACTGATTCGGTATCCTTTAAATCCAAACGATTCAAACGGAAAGGAAACATGAATACCAATTTGGGTCTGTTCATTGGATTAATACTATCCAAAAGATTTAATTTGTCAAGTACCAGGGAATTACGCACTTCAAAATCACCCGTTTGGTCTTTAGGAAGTTTTAATATCATTCCTGCTTTTAAACCTTCCCTTA
>CBDUKE010000129.1:0-6804 GCA_965367725.1 uncultured Maribacter sp.
CAGATGATCACGGGCATCATCACAAGGAGACTTTTGTGACCAAATACATTTTTAGCCAAGACCATAAAATGATAGCAAAACAGTATCTGATTACTGGTGTTTTGGTTATGGGCTTTATTGGTATTGCAATGTCCTTAATGTTTAGGATGCAACTGGCATGGCCAGGAGAATCGTTTTCGATTTTCGAGGCCTTGTTGGGTAAATGGGCCCCCGAAGGGGTTATGGATGCCGATATGTATTTGGCCTTGGTAACCATTCATGGTACCATCATGGTATTTTTTGTCCTTACTGCCGGATTAAGTGGTACGTTCAGCAACCTGCTTATTCCATTACAGATCGGAGCACGTGATATGGCTTCCGGTTTCTTGAATATGGTTTCCTATTGGTTGTTCTTTTTGTCCTGTGTTATCATGCTTTCTTCATTATTCGTTGAGGCGGGACCAGCGGCTGCCGGTTGGACAATTTATCCTCCATTGAGTGCGCTTCCTATGGCACAGCCAGGATCGGGAATGGGTATGACCCTTTGGTTGGTGGCGATGGCCATTTTCATCGCTTCATCCCTATTAGGTTCATTAAATTATATTGTAACCGTAATTAATTTGAGGACCAAAGGCATGTCTATGACTAGATTGCCTTTGACGATATGGGCATTCTTTGTTACGGCCATTATAGGTGTGGTATCGTTTCCGGTACTATTGTCGGCTGCACTATTATTGATTATGGATAGAAGTTTTGGAACTTCCTTCTTCCTTTCGGATATATTTATCCAAGGCGAGGTTTTACATTATCAAGGGGGTTCACCAGTACTATATGAACACTTATTCTGGTTTCTGGGCCATCCTGAAGTATATATAGTTATTTTGCCTGCCATGGGTATTGTTTCTGAAATTTTGGCAACCAGTGCTCGTAAACCCATTTTCGGATATCGTGCGATGATTGCTTCTATTATAGCAATTGCGTTTTTGTCAACCATCGTTTGGGGACACCATATGTTCATTTCAGGGATGAATCCATTCTTAGGATCTGTCTTTACGTTCACAACATTATTGATAGCAATACCATCTGCTGTTAAATCCTTTAACTGGATAACAACGCTTTGGAAAGGGAACCTGCAGTTGAACCCGGCCATGTTATTCTCTATTGGCTTGGTGTCAACCTTCATCACTGGTGGACTTACGGGTATAATCCTTGGGGATAGTACTTTGGATATCAATGTTCATGATACCTATTTTGTGGTCGCGCACTTTCACTTGGTAATGGGTATTTCTGCACTTTACGGAGTGTTCGCCGGGGTGTACCATTGGTTTCCTAAGATGTTCGAAGGTAAAATGTTGAATAAGAACCTAGGTTATGTTCATTTTTGGATTACTGCGATCTGTGCCTACGGGGTTTTCTTCCCCATGCATTTTGTCGGTATGGCAGGGGTTCCAAGAAGATATTATGAAAATACGGCATTTCCAATGTTCGATGAATTGACCGATGTACAAGTACTGATGACCGTCTTCGCATTAATTGCAGGTCTTGCGCAGTTGGTTTTCTTGGGCAACTTCATTTATAGCATGTTCTATGGAAAGAAAGGACCTCAAAATCCTTGGAAGGCCAATACCTTGGAATGGACAACGCCACAAGAACATATGCATGGAAATTGGCCAGGGGCCATACCCCATGTGCATCGTTGGGCCTATGATTATAGCAAGACAGATGAGCATGGTGAATATATAATTCCAGGACAGGATTTTGTACCTCAAAATATCCCGATGAAGGATGATGAGGAAGAGCTTCATCATTAAATTAATAATATTTGACAAAGAAAAATGCCCAACTAATTGAGTTGGGCATTTTTTTTGATAATAATAAAAAAGCTGCTTTATCTTTTTTGTAATATATTTAATCAAATTATAGATCAAGGTTTAAACGGGCCTTGTTATCTTAGAACACATACCATTGAAATGAAAAATATTGCCACATTGATTGTTCTGTTAGTTTGCTTTCAGACATTCGCCCAACGAAAACCTAAAATAAAAGGGAATAAAAGTGTTATTGAGGTCAGGGAGGATCTTCCTCCATATAACGCAATCGAATTGATTGATGATTTGCAGATAGTACTTCAGAAGGGTTCGAGTGAGGGATATACCATTAATGCCGATGATAATTTAATCGATGTGCTAAAATTCAAAGTTGAGGACAGTACCTTGTTTATAAGTTCATTTTATAAGATAACCTCAAAAAAGAAACTGGAAATCACAGTGAACTACACTGAGTTGGGATCAATTACAATGCGTGATGGTAAAATAAATATGAAGGATGTTATTTCTTCAGATGAGTTGTTTGTACATACGACTGGCCCTTCACGATTGGAACTGAACGCAACTGCACCGCTGATGAACATTAGTATGGAGGGTATGAGTTCAGGTGATTTTAATCTCGCTAGTGATTCACTGAATATTACCCTAAAAGACAGAATAGATGTTCGTATTTATGCTGTCGGTGCAAGTAATACCATACAAATGTATAAAAATGCAAGTGCAAAGATAGAAGGGTCCGCAGACGTACTTAGCGTAAATCTTTTTGGCAATTCAAATCTAAAAGCTTCCAAGTTAGAGGCCCTTAATATTAAGGCCAGTTTGGAAGAATCACCTAATGCGAGACTCAATGCCTTAGAGAATATTGAACTGTCTTCAAGGGGTTCCTCAAAAATACACCTCTATGGTAATGCAAAGATTATCATACACGACTTTTTAAATACTTCCCAACTACATAAAGAAGAATAAAATTTCGCCTTACATTATTTATAGGATAAAAAAATCCCCATTGCCGATCAGCAATGGGGATTTAATTTAAAAAAAGGTTTGGTTAGGATTGTAAAGTACCAGCTTTAGGGCCTGCTTCTACAATCTCTGGATTTACATTAGCTTCAAATTTTTTGAAGTTCTCATTGAAAAGATTAACAAGTTTCAATTTAGTTGCTTCATACTTTTGTTTGTCTTTCCATGTATTTCTGGGAATCAACACTTCTGAAGGAACATTTGGACAAGTTTTAGGAATCTGGAATCCAAATTCTTCATCTTTCACATACTCCACATTATCGAAATCATGATTGTGAATGGCATCGATCATTGCTCTTGTATGCTTCAATTTCATTCGAGAACCAGTACCTGTCCAACCTGTATTGACCAACCAAGCTTTAGCCTTGTGCGTCTTGATTTTTTCAGCTAATAATTCAGCATATTTGTTAGGATGCCACATCATAAAGGCTGCTCCAAAACAAGCGCTAAAAGTAGCTGTTGGTTCAGTAACTCCCATTTCAGTACCTGCTACCTTGGCAGTATAGCCAGAAATAAAATGGTAACTAGCCTGTTCAGGAGTAAGCTTACTTACAGGAGGCAATACGCCGAATGCATCGCAAGTAAGGAAAATAATGTTTTCAGGGTGTCCTGCTATACAAGGAATCTGTACATTATCAATAAACTGTATGGGATAAGAAGCCCTTGTATTCTGAGTAATTGATACATCTGTATAATCAACTTTTCTTGAATCCTTATCGTAAACCACATTTTCCAATACGGTACCAAAACGAATTGCGTTGAAGATGTCGGGTTCATTTTCAGCGGAAAGGTCTATGGCTTTGGCATAGCAACCTCCTTCAATATTAAATGTGCCATCATCAGACCAGCAATGTTCGTCATCACCGATCAATCTGCGTTTTGGGTCGGCACTTAAAGTAGTTTTACCTGTTCCTGAAAGACCAAATAAAATGGTTACATCATCTTTTTCACCAACGTTGGCTGAACAGTGCATTGGCATAACTCCTTCAAGAGGCATGAGGTAGTTCATAACACCGAAAATACCTTTTTTCATTTCCCCGGCATATTCAGAACCTAAAATAACGATTTCCTTTCGTTCCAAATTCACATCAATACTTGTTTTCGATGTCATTTCAGAAGTATATCGGTTTGCAGGGAACTGACCGGCATTAAGGACTACATAATCAGGTTCGCCAAAATTGGCCAATTCCTCTTTCGTCGGCATGATGAGCATATTTTGCATAAACAATGCATGATAGGCACGCGTACAAACGATCCTTGTTTTGATTCTATATTTGGGATCCCAACCGGCATAAGCGTCAACCACAAATAAGTGATCGCAAATATTAAGGTAGTCCAAAGCACGTTCATGGTTGACCATATAAGTATGCTCATCCAATCCTATGTTTATATTACCCCAATCTATATTTTTTTCAGAGTCAGGATGGCGAACAATTCTTTTATCCTTAGGACTACGTCCTGTTTTCACTCCTGAATAGGTCATAAGCGCACCTACATCAGAAATCGCTGTTCCTTTTTCTAAGCGGAGCCCTAATTCATAAAGAACGGGAACACTACTGTTTCTATAAATTTTCTCGGTTTCAATTCCGTATTTTTTCAGATTAAATGTTGCTGACATTGCTTTTTTGCTTTAAATGATTGTTTAAAAATACTCGTTTTAAATTTCTGTGCAAAGTATGTGATTATTCAACACAAAAAAGATGACAAATGTCATGTTGTTGACACTAAATCTACTATAACGTTATATATAGCAGGGAATCTGTAATTTTTAACATTTGAATTTCACTATCTTTGTGAATGCAACTCACTTTTGGCAATAGGCCTATATAGTATCCCAAAAGTGTGGGTTGAATTAATCCCGCTATAGCGCGGGATCTATTATAACAGTACGTACATAGCTTATGAATGAACACTTAGATCCTACAGCTGAAAATTTCTCTCCCGAGGAAATAGATATTGAAAGAGCATTGCGACCCATAACCTTTGACGATTTCACCGGTCAGGAGCAGGTACTCGAAAATCTAAAGATTTTTGTAGAGGCTGCCAATCAAAGGGATGAAGCATTGGATCACACCTTATTTCATGGTCCACCAGGATTGGGTAAGACCACCTTGGCACATATTCTTGCCAATGAATTAGGGGTAGGTATCAAAATTACTTCGGGACCAGTTCTTGATAAGCCAGGGGATTTAGCCGGGTTATTGACCAATCTACAGGAAAGGGATGTACTTTTTATTGATGAAATCCATAGATTAAGTCCAATTGTTGAGGAATATCTGTACTCAGCCATGGAAGACTATAAGATCGATATTATGATTGAGACAGGGCCTAATGCCAGGTCAGTACAGATTAATTTAAATCCATTTACCTTAATAGGAGCAACTACGCGTTCCGGATTGTTGACTGCACCTATGCGTGCCCGTTTCGGTATTCAAAGTAGATTACAATATTATTCCACAGAATTACTATCAACCATTGTTGAGCGATCTTCAGAAATTCTTAAAGTCTCCATCACCCAGGATGCGGCCATAGAAATTGCAGGAAGAAGTAGGGGCACCCCGAGAATTTGCAATGCATTATTGAGAAGGGTCCGTGATTTTGCCCAGATCAAAGGCAACGGAAATATTGATATGGAAATTTCAAGATATAGCCTTAAAGCATTGAATGTCGATGCCCATGGTTTGGATGAAATGGATAATAAAATATTGACCACAATTATTGACAAATTCAAGGGCGGACCTGTAGGAATCAGCACCTTGGCCACGGCCGTATCTGAAAGCGCGGAAACAATTGAAGAAGTTTATGAACCTTTTTTAATACAGCAAGGTTTTATAATGCGTACACCAAGAGGTCGGGAAGTCACCGAACTGGCGTACAAGCATTTGGGTAGGATTAAAGGGGGTGACCAACCTGGGCTTTTTTAAACCAAGACTTTATGGGACTATTTTCAGAGGATAAAGAACCACAGCAGGTTACGATAAAAGGTAATAAGTTGACATGTACTGTTTGTGGTCATGATATTTTTAAGCCTAGAAAGGCACAACTCAATACCAAGGCAGCTTCTTTATTGAATCTTGATTGGGCCAATAAAAGCGCCCAATGTTATATATGTAACAGCTGCAGCCATATTGAATGGTTTATGGAGGAACAATGAAGAGCCTTTCCACAATTTCGCGATACCAAGTTTTTAAGAATCGGAAACGCATTCTAAAGAACCCATTGCCTTTCCATCATGAAAATTTTGAAAAATTCGGAAATATCTTTCGAGTAAAAATAGGTTTGCATAAGTCCATCGTCTTTACCAGGGACCCTAAATTAATTAAACACGTACTTCAAGGGCATCACAGAAAATACCAGAAGTCTGCACTACAAACCGTGGATCTGGCCAAGTATATAGGGCATGGTATTTTAACTTCCAATGGGGAACACTGGCGTACCCATCGCAGAATGGTGCAACCAGCATTTCATAAAAAGAAATTAATTGGATTGCTGCACATTATGAAAAAAGCTATCCAAAAAGAAATAAACAGAATCAAACCAAATGAGGTTCAGGATATATTTCCATTAATGGGGGATTTGGCCTTTCAGGTAGTGGCCAATTCCCTTTTTAGTAGGAGTGATATTCATAATGAGATGAAAAAGCTCCAAGAAATCACAGAGACCAACCAAAAAATGTTGATCAAGGAAATGCGACAGCCCTATTTAAAATGGTGGTTTAACCTCAGTGGTATGATCCAAAAGCATTTAGACCTTTCTGAAGAGAGTCGGGGCCTTTTGAATAAAATCATTGAGGAACGTATAAATTCTGGGGAGGAAAAAGATGACCTGTTGGATATGTTGCTCAAAGCAAGATACGAAGACGGCAAGCCCATGCCGCGAAGACAATTGATAGATGAAGTTTTGATTTTATTCACAGCGGGGCACGAGACAACCGCAAATGCCTTGAGCTTTACATTGTTCTTGTTGGCAAAAAATAAAA
>CBDUKE010000130.1:0-6701 GCA_965367725.1 uncultured Maribacter sp.
ACTGTTCTTGTAGAGCCATTTTCAAGTTCTTCCTCACATAGTGATTTTGAGAAAACGGCCAAGAACATTCGGTCCAGACCAATGGAGGTTTCAACTACATAAGGCACATAGTTCTCCTTAAGTTCCGGATCAAAATACTGCAATTTTTTACCTGAGAATTTTTCGTGCTGGCTTAAATCAAAATCGGTTCTAGAGTGAATGCCTTCGAGTTCCTTAAACCCAAACGGAAACCTAAATTCAATATCAGCTGCAGCATCGGCGTAATGGGCCAGTTTCTCATGGTCATGAAAACGGTAATTTTCCTCACCCATACCTAATGATAAATGCCATTTTAATCGGTTTTCCTTCCATTTTTCATACCACTCTTGCTGTGAACCGGGTTGAATGAAAAATTGCATCTCCATCTGTTCAAACTCACGCATTCTAAAGATAAACTGTCGTGCTACAATTTCATTCCGAAAGGCCTTTCCTGTCTGGGCAATCCCAAATGGGATTTTCATGCGACCTGTTTTCTGAACGTTCAGGAAATTCACAAAAATACCTTGGGCAGTTTCCGGTCTTAAATATAAGTCCATTGCAGTTTCCGCAGAGGCACCCAATTTAGTGCCGAACATAAGATTGAACTGCTTAACATCGGTCCAATTTCTTGAGCCGGACATAGGACAGGCGATTTCCAATTCCTCAATAAGGTTTTTTACATCTACCAAGTCTTCATTTTCTAAAGACCTTCCCAATCTTTTTAATATGGAAGTTGCTTTCTCTTGATACTCCACCACTCTTTGGTTGGTGGCCAAAAATTGCTTTTTATCAAAGGAATCCCCAAAACGTTTCGAGGCCTTGGCAACTTCCTTTTCTATCTTACCTTCAATCTTAGCGACATGATCCTCTACCAAAACATCGGCACGGTATCTTTTTTTGGAATCCTTATTGTCTATCAAGGGATCGTTAAAGGCATCAACATGGCCAGAAGCTTTCCATGTAGTTGGGTGCATAAAAATGGCAGCATCAATCCCAACGATATTATCATTGAGTTGAACCATCGCTTTCCACCAATATTCCCTTATGTTCTTTTTGAGTTCTGCCCCGTTCTGTGCGTAGTCGTAAACGGCACTTAAACCATCATATATTTCACTGGATTGGAATACATAGCCGTATTCCTTTGCATGTGAAATTACCTTCTTAAAATCGTCTTCTTGTTTTGCCATGCGGCAAAAATAGGATATTCCCCCAAAAGCGATATGTTATTTTAACTGAAATTCAGCTGAGTCGAGCAATCTTTCATCCTCAAAGACATTGAGAATATAATTTCCGGCATTCAAAGACCCTTCTGGAATGGTGATAAACGAACAGACTTGCATTTCTTCACCCATAAAATCAAGTTCGACCTTTTTACTATAAACATTTCCCTGCACGGTAATGGTATTGGCATTATCCTCAATTACACCCATATTAGGTCCTAAAAACTGAAAATAAAGTATCTTCCTCTTATTGATCATAGTAGGATCCGCAATAATGGTAACGCACCCTCGAAGTTTTTCTACGGTAGAGGCCTTATTGGTCCTGATCGGATTTCTCCCGCGTACTCTAAAACTAGAACCCTCTGCGTCCTGAAGTTTCAGGTAACTTTTGGTTTTAAGCTCTTTATTCAGTTCCAATATTTTTTGACGTTGTAATGCTTCAGCTTGTGCTATAGAATTACTTGCCATCCTTAATTCCTCGATTTTAGCCTGGGACTCTGCATTCTTATCTGTAAGAAGCATGTTGTTATACCTTAGGAAGTTATTCTTTAGTTTAAGACTATCATTTTTGGATTCCAATCTTCGAAGTTCTGATTTGAATTCCCTTAATTTTCCGATGGTAAAAGTCAACCTTCCCACAGAATCCAACAATTGCTGAACTTCATAACGGGCACCTTGTATTTCAATTTCATTGACTTCGTTAAGTGCAGAGAGTCTGTCAACATCGGCCTTCATTAAAGTAAGGTCCTTTACCAACAGTTGTTTTTCTTTCTCCAAGAAATTGATTTGGGTATTGGATTGGGCATAGCTATAATAAAAAGCTATTAGTATGCCAATAATCACAGCAACCAAAGCAGCAAGAATAATCTTGTAGTTAAATTTATTATCTTGTCCGTCCATCAAACTTGTTCGACTTTAAGTAGGTTATTAATACTAAGATTCATTGTTCTCTAAGCTCTCAAATATACTAAATGATATCATCTCGATCCTGCTACCTAAGGTGTGTTTTGGATGTAATGCACGATTAAACAGAGGAGAGTATCACTTGTGTACCGTTTGTCGAAACCAATTACCACTCACCGAATATAGTTTTAACGTTGAAAATGCCGTTGACCGTATTTTTTTTGGACGAAATACCATAAAAAAGGCAAATTCCTTTCTTTTTTTCATTGAAAATGGCATCGTAAAAAATATGATACACCATTTAAAATACAAAAATCAAGAGCAGATTGGTACTTTCTTAGGCGATTGGCATGGCCAAATTATAGCCGAGAACAATTACATAGCTGAAATAGATTATGTTATTCCTGTTCCTTTGCATCAGAAAAAATTAAAAAAACGCGGATATAATCAGGTTTCAGAGTTTGGGAAACGACTTGCCCATCATCTAAATGCCGAATTTTTGGAAAATGCCCTCATAAAAACGGCCAATACAAAAACCCAGACCAAAAAAGGAAGGATTGGCCGTTGGCAAAACAATAAAGCCCTTTACATGCTTAATGACCCATTACTTTTGTTGAACAAGAACATTCTTTTGGTCGATGATGTAATCACCACGGGAGCTACTATGGAAATCTGTGCCAGTACCTTACATGAAGCCAAAGGTGTAACGGTTTTTATAACAAGCATGGCTGTAGTGCCTTTAACTTAAAATAGCCCTTATCCTAAAAAGAATGATTATCCTTTACGCAATGTTAATTCTTGAATACAATTTCTAAATTATGTGTTACTTTGCTCCATAGATTCATAAATTGATGTTCAAACGCTTTTTCGCATACGTTTTCCTCTTTTTAATTGCAGCTGCATTAATGCAATGTGCAAGAAGGGGAAGACCCACTGGAGGGCCCAAGGATGTTACCCCACCGGTTTTATTAAAAGCCGAACCCGACAATATGACCATCAATTTCAAGGAGACCAAAATCAGGCTCTATTTTGATGAATTGGTAAAGTTGGAAGATGTTCAAGAACAATTGATCGTTTCGCCCCCACTCAAATATTTACCAGATATTACACCTCAAGGGGGAGCGAATAAGTTTATTGAGATAAGGCTAAAGGATACACTCCTAGCGAATACCACCTATACTTTAAATTTTGGCCAAAGTATCGTTGACAATAATGAAGGTAACCCCAATAGTTTTCTAACCTATGTTTTTTCCACTGGAAGTTATATTGATTCTCTGGAAGTTAAGGGTGCAATAAGGGATGCTTTCAATCAAAAAGCAGATGAATTCGTTAGTGTAATGCTATATAAGATTGATACCGCTTATACTGATTCTACGATTTTTCAAAGGCCGCCTAATTATATTACCAACACCTTAGACAGTGCTGTTATCTTTACCCTAAGCAACTTAAAGGAAGGCAAATATGCCATGTTTGCCCTTAAAGACGCCTCTAAAAATAATACGTTCGACCAGAACACCGATAAAATTGCATTTCTTCAGGATACGATTTCAATCCCGACGGATTCTACGTATCGATTGGACCTGTTCAAGGAAATACCTAATTACAGAATAGCAGTCCCCAGTCTTGCGGCCTCTAACAAAATCATATTTGGGTATTATGGCGATGGAAAAGAAATTGATATTTCAACGTTGTCTGTTTTGCCCGATACTGTTAAAACAATAACGACCAAAGAACGCGAAAAAGACACTTTGAATTATTGGTTCACCCCTTTTGAAATGGATTCCTTGATTTTCACGGTTAAAAATAAAACCCTTAAGGTGATTGACACCTTCACGGTCAAAAACAGAAAAATAGCTGCTGATTCACTCTTATTGAATCCTAATCAAAGTAGAACATTGAGTTTTACCCAGCCCTTCAATATTGAATCAAATACACCCCTGGTGGGTATAGATTCTGCTAAAGTAGGTCTAATGAACAAGGATTCCCTTTCGATTGATTTTACCATTAAATTAGATAGTATGGGTAATAAGGTTGACTTTGAGTTTGCTAAAGAACCCAATGAATTCTATGAATTGGAATTACTGCCTGGTGCAATTACAGATTTCTTTGGTAACGAAAACGACACGCTGAATATAAGACTGGGCACCAAAAGCTATGCCGATTTCGGCAATCTTAGAATGACCATTTCTACCGAAGAAGAGAATTACCCATTGCTCGTTCAGCTTACTGATGAAAAAGGAGAAACCAAACAGGAAATATATGCCAAAGCGCCCAAAATTTTTGAATTCAGCAATATAGAACCTGCAAAATATCGGGTACGAGTAATTTTTGATGCCAATGGCAATGGAAAGTGGGATACTGGGAATTATCTAAAACGCATTCAGCCAGAAAAGGTAAGCTATTACCCCGATTTAATTGAAGTTAGGGCCAATTGGGAATTGGAACAAACCTTTATAATTTCAAACTAAACCCATCGCTATCATCTAGAAATTTGAGTTTATTCCGGGTACTTGTAATATGTGCTTTATTCAAAGTCGCATAAAGAACAGTTTCTTCTTCTGAAAATACCTGCTGTTCGCCTAAGCAATCATAAACTGCGGAATGTCCTGAATATTCGTAACCGGTTTCATCCCGGCCACAACGATTAACACCAATACAATATGACATATTCTCTATAGCGCGGGCTTTTAGGAGGGTGTCCCAAGCCGTTATGCGTGGTTTGGGCCAGTTGGCCACATAAATCAATACATCATAATCCTGGGTGTTCCTTGCCCACACCGGAAATCTTAAATCGTAACATATCATCAGATTTATTCTAAACCCTTTATAGTCCACAATTAAATGGCTATTACCTGCTTTATATACTTGATCTTCACCCGCTAGGGTAAAGGTGTGACGTTTATCGTATTGCGAAATGGTACCATTAGGCGCTACAAAGAAAAGTCGGTTGGTAAAGTTGCCATTTTCAAAAAAAACAATACTCCCAACAATAGCGGCATCAGAACCTTTAGCTTCCTTTGACATCCACTCCACCGTTTTTTGGCCTTCTGCAGTATCAATATGTTGCGGTTTCATGGTAAACCCGGTAGTGAACATTTCTGGTAATATGATGACATCAACCTTTTTAGAAAGAGCTGCAATTTTCTTTGATAACCTATTCCTATTCTCTTTGGGGTTTTCCCAAATTAAACTGGTCTGCACTAGGGCCACGTTGAGTATTGCCTCTTTCATACCTTAATCAAAATAAACATTTGTATTATTGTCAATTACCATCGTAAAAAGCTGTTGTATTTGGGCGTCCAAAATTCTATCTTCTGACAGGTTTGGCAAGTCGGCAATATTGAAGAATTTAGCACCGTCCATATCAAAACCATGTTTTAAGGTACCACTTTGAATCCTGCATAAAAATATCAATTTGTATACATAAAAAGGTTGTGGCGGGTGCATATGCATTCGTTTGTCATAAACCGCCAATAATCTATCCACTATACAATTTAGCCCAGTTTCTTCCTCAATTTCCTTTACCACCACTTCGGAAGGTGAATATCCTATATCTGCCCAACCTCCTGGAATGGTCCATTTACCATCAACCCGCTCCTTGGCTAGAAGAATTTCATTACGCTCATTCAAAACAAAACCCCTAACATCTACTTTTACTGTTGGGTAATCCTTTTCAGGCAAAAAAAAGTCACGAAGTACACTCAGTGGTTGATTGCCCACATGGGCCAGAAGTTTTAAGCTAAGTTCTCGAATTTCCTCATAACGCTCCCGATCAAACTCATCTTGAATAAATACAAGACCTGTATCGGCCAATGCTTTTATTCGTTTGACAAGCTCTAAGGGTTGGTCTTCTTTCATGCCCTAAAATTAGTGCATTTACTATAGAAATATCAATTCAGAAACAGGTTTATGATTTGAAATATTGAAGTGAAAAGGGCATATGGCACTATAAATACCATATGCCCAAAATTCTGTTATTAAGCTAGATCAAACCTGTCCAAGTTCATTACTTTGTTCCATGTTTTTACAAAGTCGGTTACAAATTTCTCTTTATTATCATCTTGCGCATATACCTCTGCATAGGCACGCAGAATGGAATTAGAACCAAAGACCAAGTCCATACGAGTTGCTGACCATTTTAAATCTCCTGTTTTTCTATCTCTGATTTCATACAGTTCTTTGCTCGTGGGTTTCCAGACATTGCCCATATCTGTCAAATTCACGAAGAAATCATTGGTCAACGCACCTTCGTTATCTGTAAAAACGCCATGTTTTGTACCACCATGATTGGTTCCCATTACACGCATTCCGCCAACCAAAACGGTCATTTCTGGCGCTGTAAGTCCCATTAATTGGGTACGATCCAACATCATTTCTTCTGGACTAACCACATAATCTTTCTTCACCCAGTTTCTGTAACCATCTGCCAAAGGCTCTAGTGGTGCAAAAGAATCAATATCTGTCATTTCATCTGTAGCATCACCACGGCCAGGAGTAAAAGGAACGGTAATATTAAAACCAGCTTCCTTAGCGGCTTGCTCTACCCCTAAATTTCCTGCC
>CBDUKE010000131.1:0-6608 GCA_965367725.1 uncultured Maribacter sp.
ATGATGTTCTTGCTACTCATTCTTTAAGATCAAAAAGTGGTCATCCATGACATTGCCCACAAAAATCAGGTCATTATATACCGTGGCCACTGTTGCTGCCGACATCTGATTGCCGTCATCCAAAAAAACGGATTCGATGCTGTAATCACCCTTGCCTTTATAATCGATCGTGATGATTTCGGAAGGGGCAATTGGCGCATTGCCTTTGGCGTAGGCTGTAAAGGCCAATAAACTGGGATGGCATCCGATCCACAGCTTTCCGTCTGGGGCAAATTCAATATTATCGACCCCGGTACCACAGGCCACATCCTCAATAAACTCCAAAGCCCCATTCGCTGTTACCTCATAGACCTTGACCAAAAAATCCCTTGGGGAGGCTACAAACAGCAGGCCGCGTTCTCGGTCCAGGTTTATACCGTTGGCATAGGCAATGCCATCCGCTACTTCGCGATACCCTTGCCCGTCATAATACACCACATTCGAAGCTGCCCAACCCAAATATTCCTCGCCCAATTTACCCAGGCCTTGGGTATACCCATGGTCATTGGTAAAATAGAACCGCTCCCCATCCAAGGCCACAATATCATTGGGGCTGATCATAGAGGTATCTTTCAAGGTCTGTATATGGGTAAGCCGATCCTGCTGCAAGTCAAAAACTTCTATGGAATGCCGGCCGTCAACATGATTAACGGCATAGACCCTATAGGCATGTTCCGCGGTACGCACCATGGAGATCCCATGGGGGTAAAACGGTATTTTTAGATCGGTGGTTAGTGGTAGGGGTTCAAAGCTGGGTTTGGTCAAATCCAAATAATACAAGTGTCCTTGTTTGGGGTTGCCATCCCTTCGGCTGGCCCGATCATCTGATGAAAATAGCATAAAATCATCGGCATAGCTGATCTGCATATCCTCGACCCCTGGGCGTTTTACTTTTTGTACGATGGTGCCGGCAAAAGTGTTCTCCACGCTACGGAAATACCCTGTGGAGTAAAAGATGTAAAACACATAGCCTATAAGGGCCAATAACAGGATCGATATGCCTTTAACTGATTTTTTCATTGTTTTATTGGTCGTTTTTTAGGCTACAATACCTCTTGGAAAACGATATAAGATCAAGGGCGAAACTCCACCGGGGTAATCCTTAAAATTTTGAAATCGCTTTGATCAGTACCTTGAATGTCTATAAAAACATCCTCATTCAGGCCTTTTGCATTGGCCCTTTTGGCAAAATTGATCAAAACCCGGATAATATGATCATCATAGTTGCCTACCGTTGCCGAAATTTGGTAGATCTCAAAGTTTTTAGGGGCTGCTTCATGTTCCTGAATATAGGCTTTGGTAGGTTCATGGGTATTTATAAACTGTATGGCATCGATCAAGGTCTGTGTTTTCATACTGTGGGGATTAAATTAGATAACAGACCATAAGATAGTTTAAAGTTCCCAAGGTTCAAATTTTATGGGTTTATATAGGGCAGGGGGTGGACTGAAATAAGCACAAAGCTATTGATTGGGGCCGAAGCCTTATGGTTTATGGATTTTGTCAACACCTGGTTTTTTTGTTGTGATTACCAACTACCTTTTTCATATAAATCCAAAAAAGCTGCTGTAGAAACCCCTAAAAAATCGATCAGAAAATGCGCAAAAATTGTCCATCGCAAACTTTTTGTTTTTTTGTAAACGATGGCCCAAACGAGTCCAATAATTAGAGTCGAAACAACCAATTCAAAACCACTATTCACTTTAGAATTAATTCCAAAAGCAGCATGATTTAGTGAGAATAGTATTCCGGTAAACAAAATTGATGTCCAACTAGGCCAGTTTTTCGTGTAGTCCAGCAGAAGTCCACGCCAATAAAATTCCTCAATCCAAGGATTTATCAATGCCAATAAAATCCATGGCAGCCATACTTGCCATGTGTCCAATAGTTCGTAGTGCAATAAAAATAAGGGCAATGGAATGAGTCCGACAATTATCGCAAGTAGATTCCAGCTGAATGCCCCCGTTGATTTTTTTAACCATTTTTGAATGGAGTCGACTCCCCCATACTTTAAAATGAAGAACAACCAAAGGACCCAACCAACAAGAACCATGGGAATAAATGCCCATTTCCCAATAATCCCCCCAAAAATATAAGCAACTCCAAAATTGACCGCGATAATTAAAAAAGGGGAGGCAATTACGACATTCTTTTTGGTCAATTGCATAGGGTATGGTCTTTATAGCTTTACACCTTGTTAGCCTTTCGTTATTCTCAAAAAGCTCATTAATTTATAATTGGAATTATAGATCATAAGTGGATTTTAGAATCCTAACAGATTCTATTCCTGTATCGTGAACCTTCTGAATCCTGGTTTTTAGACTGTTAGCTCCAACGCTCCAATACAATCGATTGAAATACATGTCATTTAAGGCTTTTTGATCTTTGGAAAGCAAAGGAATAGGTGATAGTTTTTTAAGAGGATTATTCAATGAAATTAAATCAAAAGGAAACTCAAACAAAATCATATTTGATAGGGCGTTTCCCATCATAATATCTTGGGATTGAAATATTTTCACATGTTTATCATATTCCCAAATCGCATCTGAAGCTTCTTTATGGGATATAAGTTCAAATCCGCCACTATTTTTCAGAATTTGTATTGTTCTATCATTAGGTGTAAAATCAGCAAATCCAGCTGAAGAAATAAAAAGGCGATAGGCATTATTCGAGTTGTGATAAATGTGTTGTGATGAAAGTTCTAATAATAGTGAGTCTATTCTTGCCACAGTCAAATCAAGCCTCTCAATAATGTTTTCGGACTGAATAATGTCTGATTCAATATCTTCGATCATTGACTTGATATAGACTAATTCTTTTTGCTCTTCTTTATTACGGATATTCCAATTGTTTATTGAAAGGGCAATCAATATCCCAACGACCACCAATACAATTTCACCAATGGCATATTTTAAATACTTTCCAGTTTTGTTTTTTCCTATAAGGTCTAATCTAATTTGCCTAAAAAACTTAATCATAGTTTCTATTTAAGTATTGGATACGCCCGCTAGCGGCTATCTCAACCAAATGTCCACCCGCCGTCGCACTTGTTTCTTTTTCGGGCAAGCAGTACATTTGATTTACTATGTAAATTTTGGCTCGATAATATCATTTGTTAGTGGTTGGTCATAATGAAGCACAACGAATGGATATAGATACAAGTAATTGGATTTCTATTTTGTAATTACTCCCAATGTAGTAAAAATTTTAATTGCTTTTTTGAATTTTGAAAAGGGTCTTGCAGCTGAAGGGTTCCGCCTTGGGCGGCATGATTGCATATGTAGTTGTGCTTTCGTTATTTTTTCGATTAGCTATCCATTTTTCATTATTCCTTGAACTTGAATATGATAGACAGAGTTTCTAGGTTCATCTACCCCAACGTATGTATAATATTCAGTCTGACATTTTTTACAAGAAATTTTATCGAATACAGGAAATCCACCTTCCTTGGATTTATTTGACAATCCTATATTGTAATGCTTTTTTAACTCAAGATATTCTTTTTCACTCAGGTTTTGTCCTTTTCCAGTCCAGCTATTTTCGATTTGAATTTTACAATTCAGTTGCAGTTTTTCTCCACAAGACAAACAATCAAAATTGTAAGATTTTGAACTATCCTGTCCAGTTACAAAATCAGGTTTTTTAATGTATGTTGGTTTTATGATTTCTTCGTTCATATTGGTTATAATGAAGCACAACGATAGGATATAGTTACAAGTAACTATACTTCTATTTTGTAGTTACTCCTAATGTAGTTAAAATTTTAATTGCTTTTTAGAATTTTGGTAAGGGTCTTGCGACTGAAGGGTTCTGCCTTGGGCGGCATGATCGTATATATATTGTTATGCTTTCGTTAGTCTATCATTGCCTGTCTCACAAAAAAGGAGGTTTTCTTATTCAAAATATCTGCTTTGACTTTAATTTTTAAGTGTCTTCTATATTTTCCTTTTCCCTCAAGTAAGCTATTCGGATCATCCATCAAGAATCCTCTGGAAAATTCAATTGTGATATGGCCTTTATTCACGAATAGACCACTGAACATTTCGTCATTGAGGAAAAATATAATTCCGCCATACATTATTTTCTCATTACTATTCGGATAGACATTAAGGACGATTTCACGCATCCCATTCAAGATTTCAAATTTTTCGCGGTCAATCAAATTCAGATTTTCAAGGAATTCCTTAACCTTTTCATTTTGGGACATCGTCATATTTTTTTATTCATCCTTTTGAATATACGTATGGATGATTTTTTCTATTTCTTGGTTTTCCGCCAGTTTTAATAAGGTGTGATTGACACCTGCAATAAGCGGTGAGTTTACTAAAAAAGCAAAACCATAACCTTGTTTGAATTATTCCGCTTAACTGATATAAAGATCATCTTTATTTTCCTTTTTCATCTTTTCGTACTAGGTTATCATATAGTTGATAAATTCTTCCTTAATCCAACACGACTACTCCCGTCTGAATACCAATATTCCATTTCCGTAAATTTTTTATAACCCTGTCTTCGATAGAATTTTTGTGCTTCAAAACCTGAGGTCCAGAGCCAGATATATTTTACCCCTATAGATCTTAGCTGTTCTTCCAGTGCTTGCAAGAGGTGGGCACCCAAACCCTGGGAACGATATTCTTTCTCAACAAATAGATCCGTCAGAAAAAACCAACCCGAATAATTTACATCATTTTTGTATGCTAAACCTGATGAACATCCTATAAAAGTGTTTCCATTCAATGCCACGAAACTGAATCTGTCTGAACTTTCTATCGCTACACCTTCCTCAAGTGAAAGTTTATCAAATCCAGAGTTCATCTGCTCAATTTCCTCCGATGTCATTTCACGATTTACAATTTTGATTTTGTTCATTTTCAACGCTATGATTTTGACAACTTACCTTTCATAATTGAGCACAACGAATGGATATAGTCACTACTAACTAGACTTCTATTTTGTAGTCATTACCAAAGTAGTAAAAATTTTAATTGCTTTTTTGAATATTGGCAACGGTCTTGCATAGGGAGGGTTCTGCCTTGGGTGGCATATCGTCATATTTTTTCCTAAACACCTTGTCCAAATGTCAATAGATTATTATCTGGGTCCAGAACAGAAAATTCCTTTTGCCCCCAGGATTTAATTTCCAATGGTCCATTCGGGTGTATACTCGTTTTATGGTCTAGTAAAGTTTGGTGTAAATTGTCAATGTTGTCTGTTCTAATATAAACCTGTCCGTAGTTTTCTTTAGGATCAAGCGCTTTAAATTCAAAGAAATGAATTTGAATTTGGTCTTTTTCCATCATCAAATAACCATCATAGTCAGCACTTCCATATTCATTGAATCCCAACTTATTTGCGTAAAATGCTCTCGTAACATTTTTGTCTCGCATGGGTAATTTCGGATTGATGTCTGTTAGCATAGTTTCACTTTTAGTTTGGTAATACGATTGTTTTTTGTGTTTCAATTCAATCACTATCCCTTAATTCACTTTTCTTTAATCGAAATTTTTGAACTTTGTCACCTAGTATATCACCAACGTAAATATTCCCTTCCTCATCAATTTGAATGTCGTGATATCTCGAAATTGGACCCTCATAAAATCCAGTTCTGCCAAATTGTAATTGTTGATTCAAATCTAAATCAAAGCGAAAAATATCAGAGCCTTTTACAATAGTGTCATTTACTGTCATATAATCTATTCCAAACAGATGGTTGTTCTGATTGTCAATGGTTACAGCATATAATTGTTCGGTTATTTTATTCTGCCAAACAGCCAAGAAATTTCCTTTGGCATCAAACTTTTGAATTCTATTGTTTTCGCGGTCTGCGACATAAACATTTCCATTTTTATCTAAATCAATTGCGTGTGGAATATTAAACGCTCCTTGTTTATTTCCAAATTCCCCCCATTCGAATAGGTATTCTCCTTCTTTGGAAAATTTAGCTACTCTACTATTCCCATAACCATCACTTATATAAAATGAACCATCCTTTGCGACAGCGATATCTGTAGGTAAATTAAAATGTTCAGCATCATTTCCAGCAACTTTTGCTTCGCCTAAAGTCATCAATAAATTACCATTGGAATCAAATTTAAAAACTTGATGAAGACCACAATCTGTAACCCAAATATTATTCTGATTATCAACTTCAAGTCCGTGGGGCATTATGAATAAATCAGTACCCCAAGATTTCAGAATTTCCCCAGTTTTTGCATCTATTTTTGATATGGTGTTCTCTTTAATCAATGGAAGATGTGAAATTGGCATAGCATCCCACGCTCTTCCAGAACGATGAAAAACAATAATATTCCCGGTAGTATCGAGTCCCAATCCTGTAGGACTTCCTAGCGTGAAATTAGCTGGTAATTTAGGCCAATCATGAACTAATTCGTAGTCATCTGAACTAACAGCTTTTCTTTTTGTTTCTTTTTTTTCAGCGTTTCCACATCCTGATATCAGAAGTATTATTAGCAAGTACAAAAAACGTATTTCTTTATATTTCATTTATTGATATTAGTACTGTTTATATGACCGCAACGAATGGATATAGTTACGAGTAACTATTTTTC
>CBDUKE010000132.1:0-6503 GCA_965367725.1 uncultured Maribacter sp.
ACGATTTCTGGTTTTCTTACGGCCCTCCCATCCTCAAATTCATGATTGGTACCTGAACCATCTTCCCCAACAATGCCAAATGAATCTATGATAGTTCCAAAAGGATCTACCAACTGTAGATTGTCATCACCATTGGAATCGGCTGGGCTGTTGCCGCCCACTGCTAAATCTGGAGCAAAGCCATAAACCAATTCAAATTCGGCCGCGTTTGGTGAAATAACCAAAGTGTTTTGGGCTTGAATAACCAAACTTGACAAATCTGTTGTTGAACTAAGCTCAGTATTATCATTGGTAAATCTGTTCAATGTCCATCCCTTTAATGATAAAGACTGCATTGATGCATTGTAAAGTTCAACAAACCTAGCCCCAGAATTATTATTAGGATCGGCTAATTCGGAAATGAATATAGCGTTAGAGGTAAACTCATCAATTACCTCTGCACATCTTTCATTTTGAAGATTAAGGTCGTCTAAATCACGGATTACTATCTGGTAGTCATCATTGTCTTTTAATAATACCCCAACCACTGAACCATTGCCCCCAGGGAGTAATTCAGATTGAAAATCAGAATAACCACTATTCAACAATACAATTTCATTATCGTTGCAATCTATAAGGGCCCGTTCTGTTTCTTCCTTGATTTCTGCAAATGATAAACCTAACTCATCTTCAATAATTTCAACATCATGTAATTCAACAAGTGTATTAATCATATTTTCTTCCAAGGTCGAAAGACCAATATGGGTAGGTGTTGCAGAAACAAGATCATCACAGGAAGTAAAGAGGTGTTTTGAAACAACATTCACCGGCAACCTGCCTATTGACAAGTTCCCGAAAGCCGAAAACGTTCCGCCAAGTTTATAAACCCCTTTTTGTTTACCTAAATAGAGTCCTTTTAGCTTTATATACATCTTACTTCCTATAGGATAAAACAAATGGGAATCCCGTAAATCAAACGCTATTTGAAAACCTTCGGTAGGATTATCCAGCTTGTCTTGAAAATGAAGTGAGCTAAAAAAATTACCAGCTTCATCAGATGAAATAACATAGCCTTCAATAATCAGATCCTCTTGTATTTGAAGAACTCCTTCTGAATACATAGCCTTTACTTCAGAAAAAGTCGTATTGGCAACCATGTCTGCAGAACATGCTTTTTTTGGCGGGTCGAAATCCCTGTCTTTTACACAGGCGAGCACCCCTAATAAACTTAAAAGGCTTAAAATCAAAATCTTAAAATGTCTTTTATAATTCATTGTTTCGTTATTCAACACCCCTCCGTCTTCCTTGCCCTGCCGGAAGCCACCTCCCCTCGGATAAGGGGAGGACCTTTTTGTTATGCTCAAAAACTAAATGCCACATTCAAAAAATAGGTACGTCCATAGCCATACCAATATTTTGGGGCGAAAGACGGATTGCCGCTTAGATTATCCTGTTTTAATTGTCCGAAATTGCCATTTCTACTCTGTTCATATCCGCCAGTTCTGAACACAGCATCAAAAACGTTATTAATGCTTGCAAAGACACTTATGTATTTGCCTTTTTTTAGCCATGACTTACCCCCGACCAAATTCAATAGATAAAAATCTTCCAAGGGTTTTTGCCTCAATAATTGAGCAACGTTTTCATCCGTAGCATCGGGAAATGGTTCTCCTGCTTCTGGATCAATATAAAAGCTTTGTGTTCTAATTATTGTGGAGATATTGGCGTAATTATTGGCTAAATAATTTGCAGTGGCACCAACCCACCAATATTTTGGGTCACGGTATTCAATTCCAAATGCAAAAGCTTTTTGAGGGCCTTGTGACAACTTGTAATCCTTGATTTTAGCCACCCCTAAATCAATATCACCTTCAAGGTTTATCAAATCTTCCTCTGCCCCGGCGGTATCAAAGTTTATAGTCACATTAGGATCGCTGGCATACAAATATTTTCCAACGGCTGCTACGGCTGAAAGTTTTACAGATGATGAAAGTTCATATTCCAAGCCGAGCTCAGTTCCCAAATGTAGTTTATCAAGATCCGTAATAACCTCTTGCACAAAATCAGACCCAACACCAGCATCAACAAAAAAATAATTTACATCGGTTGTATTTTGAAATCGGGTATAAAAGCCCGTTAAGCGTCCTGTTAGTCTTGGCATTCTAATAAAATAACTTGCGTCAACGGTTGAGACGGTTTCGCTTTGGAGATTGGCAACAACTTCATTATTCTCCCTTGGATTAATAAAGACATTCTGCAAAACTGGAGGCCTACTAAAATAGCCGCCATTAATCCTTAGCCAGTGCCTACCAGTAATTTGATATGAAAGTCCACCTTTAAAGCTCATATTTGAGAATGACTTTGTTTCACTTGTACCTAAGGAATTATCGGGAAAGCGTCCGTTTCTAAACAGTCCGTTTCTCTGATATTCGGTATTTAAATAGTTTGCCGCAATAAATCCATTCCACTTGTCAAAAGAATATTTAAGTTGTGCAAAGGCATCGAATTGTGTTGCGGTAATCTTGTATTGATAGTTGAAAATATCTTCTTCATCCTTTCTTAAATTCCCATCAAGGTTATTTGCGGTATTGGAAAATGGGTCTAAATCCTCATGAAAGCCGGCACCGAAAAGATCATTTATTTTAGCGTGATTATCAGATTTCAAACTTTTGTAGTTTAATCCAAAATCAAATTGAAAATGGTCATTTACAGTTAAGTTTCCAACACTATTTATAGCGAATTGACTATCTTCTACAACATCATCATATAATACATATGCCGCTTTATCATTGGTGTTGGCCGTATAGATATCTTCCCAAGAAATTTGCTTGTTATCCAAAAATCCTTGTTTGGCCAAATTCGCACTAATAAAATTGGCGCCAATTGGGCTATTTATATAAAAACTAGGCAAATACCGATAATAAGTAGGATCCGGATTGGGTGCATTATAATATCCCAATCTACTTCTGGAATTTATTCCCATTTGATACGAAACACCAGTATTCAAGTTGAATTTATCCGTTTCGAAATAATGGTTTAGCAGCACAATCGGTTCTGCAATTTTTCGCTCTCTTGAATTTCGAATATCCCCGTTTTGTAGTCCCCAATAGGGATTGTATTTATTACCGGTCAAATTGAATACCTCTTCGGTAATTGCTGATGAACGACCCCTCCTATTCGAAGCCATGATTGCAGTTACAACTAAACTATTTTTGGTGTCAACAGCATATTCTAGAGCCCCAAATAAGGAATATGCATCATATAATGTGCCTTCAATATATCCTTCTTTGGCCCATCTACGTGAAGTGGAAATGGTATAGTTTAACCCATTTTCTTGTTTGGGTGAAGTATAAGTTGCCATTGTACGACCTGTATAGGTTCTATTGGAAACCGATGTCGAAAATCGAAATCCAGGTCGCAATCCAGAAGGTCTGGTATCAATGTTGGTGTTTCCTAATAGTCCTCCAAAAGTATAGTCAGAAGCGTCAAGACCATTTTTAAACTCTTGGTTACGCGTAACATCATTCAAACCGCCCCAATTGTTCCATTGAGGACGACCATCAAAAAATTTATTCATGGGCATCCCATTGATCAAAACTTTGCCATTTTGGGAGTCGTAGCCTCGAACACGAAAAAAGGCCTGGCCAAAATCAAAAGCCGCTTTTCTCAGAAAAACATCCCTTGTAGCCTGCAGTAAACCTGAAGCCACTGCAGCTCTTTCCTCATCTGAAAAATCAGTATCTGTAAGTGTAATAAGGTTATCTGTTTTATCAAAGGTTATATCCCTTAGGAGTAGTACTCTCCCCAAATCAATTCGCTGGTTTTCTGCAACTATCGGAATCCGTTTGGTTAGATAATCAACGGCGGAAATGTTCAAGATAACCTCTCCAACCTGGTCTAAATGAAGTTCAAAAAGACCATCTGATGTTGAATGTGACTGAAATTGCGCTCCTTCAACCTTCACAATAGCATTTGTAATAGGTTGATTTGATTGCGTACTCATTACGTAGCCCGAAACAATAATAGCTTCCTGGCTATTCATAAATGGGCAAATAAAAAATACCAAAAATGAAACAAAAAAGTATCGCATTCTAAATCTAGTATGGTTAGTTTTCCTATTAAATATATTAATTTTTCGTATATTTTTGTAGTCTATTACTTCGTAAACGATTTGTTTTGGACTTATATCAAATATTTTCCATGAAATTCAGCTTGTTTCTGCTACTGATTTGTTTGCCATCAATAGGGCTATCCCAGAACAAAAACACAGTTAAAATAAGGACCATAGCCTTTTACAATGTTGAAAATCTTTTCGATACGGAAAATGATACGTTAACCTTTGATGATGACCGTACACCTGAGGGTAAGGATCATTGGACTCAAGAAAGGTATAAGCAAAAGGTTGAAAATATTTCTAAAGTAATTTCCCATATAGGTTTAAAAGTATCCAAAACATCTCCAGATTTAATTGGTCTATGCGAAATAGAAAACAAACAGGTTTTGGAAGATTTGGTAAGCCATCCAAATCTGCAAAAAATGAACTATGGTATTGTTCATTTTGATTCCCCTGATGAACGTGGGATTGATGTAGCCCTTATTTATAAGAAAGCCGTTTTTTTGCCAACATCTTTCCAAAGTCGCAGGTTGCTGTTGCAGAACATAGATGGTGAAAGGGATTATACGCGCGACCAATTGGTGGTTGGTGGTTTATTGGATGATGAACAGCTCTATTGCATTGTTAATCACTGGCCATCAAGAAGTGGTGGAGCCTTGCGTAGTAAACCCAACCGATTGGCTGCGGCCAAATTGAATAAAAGCATCATTGATTCTATCCTAAAAACTGACAACTCAGCAAGAATAATTAGCATGGGTGATTTAAATGATGACCCTATAGATGATAGTCTCAGGAAAATCTTGAAAACGAAAGGAAAGCAAAAGAATTTAGAAGAAAATGACCTTTTTAATCCTATGGAGCAACTTTTTAAAAAAGGTGTTGGTTCTTTAGCATACCGTGATAAATGGAACCTTTTTGACCAGATTTATTTTACAGCTAACTTATTGGAAAAAGAGGGAGGTTCTTATCGCTTTTGGAAAGCGAACGTTTTCACCGCCCCTTATTTGTTTGCTAAAAAGGGAAAATACAAAGGCTATCCGTTTAGAACCTATGCAGGAGGCAACTACACCGGTGGGTATAGCGACCATTTTCCTGTTTATATATATTTGATAAGGCCTAATCCTTAAAACTTACTGGGGGGTCATGACCTTAATATTCCGCCATTTTACCTTTATACCCCCACCATCGTGTATTTGCAGGGCTATAGAACCTTCGCCAGCGCCAATTTTAGTATCGGTTATGGTAACCATCTGTACGCCATTGAGCCATGATGTTAATTTATTACCATTCAGCCGGATTTTCATTTCGTTCCATTCGCCCATTTTCAAGGCACTATCTTTTTTGGGGTCTGGTTTGATCAACCAACCACGGCCATAGGATTCATATACCCCACCTGTATCATGGCCTGGAGGGGCCACCTCAACTTGCCACCCGCTCACCTTGGTGCCATCAACAGTAGAACGTATAAATACGCCACTATTACCATTGGCTTCTTGCTTAAACTCCAGTGAAAGTGTAAAATCCTTGTAGTGCTTATCGGTAGCCAAATACCCATATTGTTCATCAGGGCCACTCTCACAGACTAAAAGGCCATCTTCTACATACCACTTTTCGGTGCCATAGATGGTCCACCCAGAGAGGTCTTTCCCGTTAAACAAGGATTGCTCTTGAGCAAAAGTCATGGTCGTTGAAACCAATAGCATTGTTAGTGTTAAGCTGATAAGATTCTTCATTTAATTATTTTAAACTATTAGTATAAAAATGCATTTTCATTTTAAAGACGAAGATGTTTTCTGATGTATTAAAACCAAACCCTCCGCTTCTATTATCAATCGAACCACCTCCCTTTAACCAAAGGGAGGAGCCTATTATTTAATTGAACCATTGCCCCCAAGGAATACGACTTAGGATCAGGACCAAACCAAGGCCATAAAAAATAGCAATGCTCTTGAACTTCTTCTTGCCCTCCAAAAATTTCTTATGTCTGGACCACCCAATAGTAATCAGGATAACCGCTAGAATATTCACAAACGGATGCTCTACAGCCAATAAACGTACAGCCGAATTCATACCGCCCATGCCCAATTCTTGAATGGCATTAAGTCCGCTTGGTGAAACGAAAAAAAGTACCAAGCCTACCAAAAGTTGCAAATGGCATAGTATTAGGGCAAAAAGACTTAGGCGAAAATCTTTACCAAGTGCGGAGAACATTCTATTACCTACCAAGCCCATTATTGCATTGGCAACGGCCAAAAATAATACGGCAAGTGCCACATAAGCTAAATATGAGTGTAATTCTAATGCCCATTGATGTGCGAGTCCCATTGTTTCCATAGTTTTCAATTGATTTATTTTGCTAAAAATACTACTTTTTGGGCATAAAAAAACCCTGACGATATCGTCAGGGTTT
>CBDUKE010000133.1:0-6261 GCA_965367725.1 uncultured Maribacter sp.
GAAAAGAAGGGGCTTTTAATGACTTTTGTCATATTTATATAATTAATAATCAGTAAAGTAACAATTGTTACGTAAATAATTAGCCTAATTACTAAACATTTTTCCAAATAATAATTTTATAGAAAAATATGAAAAAAAATTCACTATCACATTGATTAGTACTAATTTACTTAATTCTAATATATAATAAGATTTTAGATGTTACATAATTTTTTACATTAAAAAACGTTTAAAATAAATTGGGATTACCCTATAAGTATTGATATAATTGAAGAAATTAATCCACAGTATATTTATCATTGCTATGGTAGCAATAGTAATAATTGTAACCATTTATTTGAGCTACACGGGTTATTCTTATTATAGTACCGCTTTAGAAGAAAGATTTTATCATCCTCATCACAATTGGTTCAAACCCAGCGGAATTTATGGTCAAGGTCTGGGGATTCTTGGAACAGCCATGATCTTTTTTGGAGTGACCATCTATATTGCAAGAAAACGATACAACTTTTTATCAAAATATATTAGATTAAAATATCTTTTAGAGTTTCATATTTTTTTATGCACGCTAGGCCCCATACTTATTCTATTTCATACAGCATTTAAATTTGGCGGCATCGTTTCTATTGCCTTCTGGAGTATGGTTGCGGTTGTTTTAAGCGGTGTTATCGGGAGGTTTATTTATATCCAAATTCCTAGAACCATTGAAGGACGTGCACTGAGTTTAAAAGAAGTTCAAGATATGAAAACGGACGTCGCCGGTATTTTAAAAGATAGATATACGCTCGAATCGAATACAATACAAATTGTTGCAAGTTTAATTTCCGGTGAGACCAGCAACGGAAATAAGAAAACCTTGGGTCATTTAAGAAAAGTTTTAAATCGTAAAGATCTGCCTAAAAAGGATAGAAAAATGATCATTAAAATGGTGAAAGATGAAATATCACTCATCGGTAGAATTGCCCGGCTACAAAAAATGCAGGAACTTTTTAAATATTGGCACGTGGTGCACATGCCCTTTGCCCTTATTATGCTTATTATAGTAGTCATTCATGTAGGCGTAACATTGGCATTTGGTTATACATGGATATTCTAATGGGAGAAGTATTAATAGAACAAATATTGATATATGGTACCGTATTTATAATATGCGCAGTGACCATTTATTTTCATCTAAAAAAGAAGAAGACAACTTCAAAAGAAACGATTAAAAAAGTGGCAATTGCCAAAGAGGAAGGCTTATTCGAGCCAGTTTCCTTATATCCACACATCGACCTAAATACTTGTATTGGTAGTGCAGCATGCGTAGCAGAATGCCCCGAAAAAGATATACTTGGTATTGTTGATGGTGTTGCTACCGTTATTAATACATCTAATTGTATAGGTCATGGGGCATGTTTTCATGCCTGCCCAGTTGAGGCAATTTCACTTCGTATTGGTACTGAATCTAGAGGAGTGGATTTACCACATGTAAACCAAAATTTTGAGACAAATACAAAAGGTATTTATATCGCTGGGGAATTAGGTGGGATGGGGCTTATTAAAAATAGTGTCGAACAAGGGCAACAAGCTATCGAAAGTATCTTAAAGAATAATAAATCTTCAAAAGATAGGATAATTGACGTAGTAATAATAGGTGCAGGGCCTGCCGGGATCTCGGCAACACTAGCCGCCAAAAAGTATGGCCTGTCCAGTATAACACTAGAGCAGGACTCTTTGGGTGGCACCGTATATACCTTTCCAAGGGCTAAGATCGTGATGACTTCTCCAATGGATTTACCATTATACGGAAAGGTAAAATTATATGAAACCTCAAAGGATGAATTACTTGATCTATGGAAAAAAGTAATAGCAGAGCATCAATTAACGATCAACGAAAACACCAAGGTAGAAAGTATTATTCCTATAGATAACGGTAATTTTAAAGTACTAACGAAAACAGGCGGTGAATATATATGTAAGAACGTTCTTCTTTCAACGGGAAGAAGAGGAAGTCCAAGGAAGTTAAATATTCCGGGTGAAGATTTGCAAAAAGTAGCCTATCGATTATTAGAGCCAGAAAGAATTAGTAATAAGAAAATAATAGTTGTTGGTGGTGGTGATTCTGCCATAGAATCTGCACTTTTATTAAAAGATAATAATGAGGTCATACTTTCCTATCGAAAAGATAAATTTGCCAGGCTAAAACCTAAAAATAAAAATAAGATACTAGAGGCTATTAATGACAAATCTATTAAGGTTTTATATAATTCAAATCTGATGTCTTTAGACGAAAAGTCTGTAACCATTAATACAGATGATGATGGCCTAGTCAAGAAAATAGATAATGACCTGGTCTATATTTTTGCAGGTGGAGAATTACCTACTGCCTTTTTGCAAAAAGCCGGTGTTCAGATTACGAAAAGATTTGGACATGTAGTTAAACAGTATTAGAGCATAACTTGAAAAAATATTTTAAATATCAAATCTTACTATTTTTTACATTTTCATTTATGTGCTATGGTCAAATTTCTCCTGGTGATCTTTCTAAAGCGCATGCTGAATTTGAAGGGATGAGCAAATGTACTTTATGCCATGAATTAGGAGAAAAAGTAACCGATGCAAAATGCCTTGATTGCCATAAGGAAATTCAAACACTTTTGACAAATAATACAGGTTTTCATGCCAGTTCGGAGGTTAAGAAAAAAGATTGTATTGTCTGTCATAGTGATCATCACGGAAGGAATTTTGATATGGTTCGATTTGATGAAGATAACTTCGAACATGACCAAACAGGATATGTTTTGGAAGGAAAGCATGAAGTGATAGATTGCAGGAAATGCCATGCACCCGATAATATTCAGGATACAGAAATCAAAAAGCGACCAAATACATTTTTGGGCTTAGATCGAAAATGCCTTTCCTGCCATGACGATTTTCATCAGAAAACCTTGTCTAATGATTGTCTTTCCTGCCACAATATGGAGGCTTTCAACCCGGCACCTAATTTTGACCATAATGAAGCTGACTTTAACCTCCTTGGAAAACATCTCGAATTAGATTGTATAGAGTGCCATGAAACAACCATAAAAAACGGCAAGGATTTTCAAGTTTTCAAAGATATTCCTTTCAGTGACTGTAAGTCTTGTCATGATGATCCACATAATGATCAAATTGATGGAAAATGTCTACAATGTCATACTGAGACCTCATTTTCTGATTTTAAAGGGAAAGGAAGATTTGATCATAATGTAACTAAATTCAATTTAAAAGGGAAGCATAATAAGATCGATTGTTTTAGTTGTCATGCAAAAACTAGTAATCCATTAAGGGTATTTCAAGATAAATTAACGACGAACGAGAATGATTGTGCAAAATGCCATAAGGATATACATGAAGGAAAATATGGAAATGAATGTGCAAAATGCCATAAGGAAAGTAGTTTTTTATCATTAAGGTCCATGAACTTTTTTGATCATACCATTACGGATTACCCTTTGGAAGGTAAACATTTGGCGGTGGATTGTAAACAATGTCATAAACAAAGATATTCTACACCAATTGACTTTTCTGCCTGTAATAAATGCCACGACGATTACCATAAGGGTGAGTTCAAGGAAAATGACATAACTCCAGATTGCGCCTCTTGTCATTCTCTTGAAAATGGTTTTGACTATAGTCTTTTTACTGTTGAACAGCATCAACAAACATCATTTCCACTTGAAGGAGCACATGATGCAACACCTTGCTATGCTTGTCATGTGAATGAAAAAGAAAATCGTTGGACTTTTGTAGATCTAGGTTCAGAATGTATAGATTGCCATCAAGATCTACATGAGGGATATATCAGTGAAAAATATTATCCGAAAAATGATTGTGCTGTATGTCATTTAAATGATTCCTGGTCGTTGGTAAATTTTGATCATAGCCTTACAGATTGGCCATTGGATGGAAAACATTTAGAGGTGGACTGTAGAGATTGCCATTTTGAAATGGCTGATAATAAATTGGTTAAACAATCGTTTAATAATTTGGCTAGTAACTGCATACAGTGTCATGAGAACATTCATGATGATACCTTTGCCATTAACGGTGAAACAGACTGTATCAGATGCCATGTGACAGAAAGTTGGTTTCCAAAAAAGTTCAACCATAACAATACATCCTTCCCACTAAAAGGACGCCACGAAGAAGTAGAATGTAGACTGTGCCATACCACGACCCTTGTGGATGGAAAAAATAAAGTTGAATACAAAATTGGTAAATTCGAATGTATAGACTGTCATCAATAGTACTCGCGTTTTTTGGTATTATATCTATACTTGCCCAAACCCCGCATGGCGATAAGTTAAATATTAAATGTGCCCAATGCCACAATTCTGAAGGATGGGAAATGGATTATGAAACCATACGATTTGATCACGCTAGCACTGATTTTCAGCTAGAAGGAACCCATAAAAAAACAGATTGCAAAGAATGCCATCAGACTTTAATATTTGAGGAAGCCCCTGATCAGTGCGCATCTTGTCATAATGATATACATAACATGTCTGTGGGTAATGATTGCATGAGATGCCACAGCACACAAAATTGGCTTGTGGATGATATTCCGGAGTTACATGAAGAAAGTGGTTTCCCTTTAATTGGAGCACATAGTAATTTAAGTTGTATAGAATGCCATATATCCGATACGAATATAAGATTCGATAATTTAGGTAACGAATGTATTGGTTGCCATAATACAGATTATGCAGCAACTCAAAATCCGAATCATGAAAGTGCCGGTTTTTCGACAAATTGTTTAGAATGCCATGACCCCTTTGGTATTGGTTGGGAAACAGCCAATATTAACCACAATTTTTTTCCTCTTACTTTGGGACATGATATACAAGATTGTAAAGAATGCCATACTACAGGTAATTATACTGATACCTCTCCGGATTGTGTTAGTTGCCATCAAAGTGATTATGTTGGAACTCAAAATCCTAATCATGAAAATGGTGGTTTTTCTACAAATTGCGTAGCATGCCATACAACGAATCCCGGTTGGACACCCGCAGATTTCAGTAATCATGATTTTTTCCCACTTACCTTGGGTCATAATATTCAAGATTGTAATGAATGCCATACCACAGGTACTTATTCTGATGTATCTCCAGATTGTGTAAGCTGCCACCAGAATGATTATGACAATACTCAAAACCCTAATCATCAGGCCGCCGGATATTCTACAGATTGTGTTTCCTGTCATACCACAAACCCTGGTTGGACACCAGCAACCGTTAATCATGACTTTTTTCCGCTTACCTTAGGCCATGACATACAAGATTGTAATCTATGCCATACAACGGCTAATTATGCTGATACCTCTCCCGATTGCGTGAGTTGTCATCAAGCAGATTATGCGGGAACACAAAACCCAAATCATAATAGCTCAGGCTTTTCAACCGACTGTGTTTCTTGTCATACAACCAACCCCGGTTGGACACCTGCAACAGTTAATCATGACTTTTTTCCGCTTACCTTAGGCCATGACATACAAGATTGTAATCTATGCCATACAACGGCAAATTATGCCGATGCTTCACCAGACTGTATTAGTTGTCATCAAACAGATTATGCCGGTACACAAAACCCAAATCATAATAGTGCCGGGTATTCAACAGACTGTGTATCTTGCCATACAACAAACCCGGGTTGGACGCCAGCGACAATAAATCATGACTTTTTCCCACTTACATTAGGACATAATATTCAAGATTGTAATCTATGCCATACAACGGGCAATTATGCCGATGCTTCACCAGACTGTATTAGTTGTCACCAAAGTGATTATGATCAAACCAATGACCCGAATCATTTAGCTGCACATTTTCCAACGGATTGTATCGATTGCCATACAACCAACCCGGGTTGGACACCAGCTACTTTTGACCACGATGCCACCTATTTCCCTATTTATACAGGCAAGCATAGGGAAGGAGAAGCATGGAATAGTTGTACAGAATGTCATACGAACCCTAACGATTATTCATACTATTCTTGTTTTCAATGCCATAGGCAGAACGAAATGGATGACAAACATAAGGATGAGAACGGTTATGCATATATAAGCGCTTTATGTTTGCAATGCCACCCAGATGGTACGAAATAGGCATATATGAAAAATAAATTCATTTTCATATTGTTATTTGCCCTTATAGGCACTGTGGTTTACGGACAGGAAGAAGTCCAATTACTTAAAGGAACCATTACATTTATTACCTCAAATAATGTATATGT
>CBDUKE010000134.1:0-6200 GCA_965367725.1 uncultured Maribacter sp.
GAGGAGGTGAAAATATTTATCCAAAAGAAATTGAAGAATTTTTGTTTACGCATCCTAAAGTAAGCGATGTACAGGTTATAGGCGTTCCCGATGCTAAATACGGAGAGGTTGTGATGGCCTGGATAAAATTAAAAGAAGGTGCCGAAGCAAGCGCTGAAGAGTTAACGGAATTCTGTAAAGACAAAATCGCACATTTTAAAGTGCCAAAGTATTTTAGATTTACAGCAGATTTTCCGATGACGGTAACTGGCAAAATCAGAAAGATAGAAATGCGTCAAATCAGTATCAAAGAGATGAATTTAGATGCTGCAAATAATATAAAAACAGCGTAGTTACTTTGAACATTGTGGAAGAATATGTTAGGTGGAACAAATGTTTATACTTCGTCAAACAAGTTAGCCGGTACACCTCCTTAGAAGGGGGAAACTTCGTACCACGTACTTCATTTAACCCAACCAACCTTCTCTATCTAATGACCTGTACTGAATGGCTTCGCCAATATGGTTGCCATTCAATGATTCTGTATTTTCAAGATCGGCAATGGTACGGGCCACTTTTAAAATACGGTCATAGGCACGGGCCGAAAGGTTCAGACGCTCCATCGCAGTCTTAAGTAATTGTTTTGAAGCATCATCCAATTTGCAATATGCCCGTATTTGTTTGGTGTTCATTTGGGCATTGTAATGCACGTTTTCCAAATCCTTAAAACGTTCTGTCTGTAATTCCCGAGCTGCAGTTACCCTTTTGCGGATTTCGACACTACCTTCCCCTTTTCGGTCTTCTGAGAGTTTTTCGAAAGGAACTGGGGTAACTTCAATATGAATATCAATTCGGTCTAACAAGGGACCTGAAACCTTTCCCAAATAGCGTTGCATCTCAGCCGGGGAAGAGGTTACTGGGGCGTCTGGGTCATTAAAATATCCGCTAGGACTGGGATTCATACTGGCCACCAGCATAAAACTACTAGGATAAGTAACGGTAAAACGTGCTCGGGAAATAGTGACCTCCCTATCTTCCAAAGGTTGCCGCATTACTTCAAGCACCCCTCTTTTGAATTCCGGTAATTCATCCAAAAACAAGACCCCATTATGGGAAAGTGATATTTCGCCGGGCTGTGGATAGGCACCCCCGCCAACCAAGGCAACATCTGAAATGGTGTGGTGAGGACTTCTAAAGGGCCGTTGGCTCATAAGACCCATATTCTTAATCTTACCTACCACAGAATGAATTTTAGTGGTTTCCAAGGCTTCCTGTAAGGTCATTGGCGGTAAAATAGAAGGCAAGCGTTTGGCAAGCATGGTTTTACCAGCTCCTGGAGGGCCTATTAAAATAATATTATGCCCACCTGCAGCGGCAATTTCCATGCAACGTTTAATACTCTCCTGTCCTTTTACATCTGAAAAATCAAACTCAGGAAAGTCAAGGTTTTTATAAAACTCTGCCCTGGTATCAATAATGGTTTGCTCCAAAGGTTTGCCAACATCAAAAAACTCAATCACTTCTTTGATATTCGCTACGCCAAATACTTTTAAATCGGAGACTATGGCAGCTTCTTTGGCATTATCGTTGGGTAATATAAAACCGGTAAAACCTTCTTCCTTTGCCTTTATGGCTATGGGCAAAGCACCTTTTATTGGTTGTAGACTCCCATCCAATGAAAGCTCCCCCATAATAATATACTTTTCTAAATTTTCAGATTTTATTTGACCCGATGCAGTCAATATACCCAAGGCCAAAGTCAGATCATAAGCCGAACCTTCTTTACGAAGATCTGCGGGAGCCATATTAATAGTGATTTTCTTTCCTGGAATTTTATATCCGTTGTTCAATAAGGCAGCAGCAATACGGTAATTGCTCTCCTTTATAGCATTATCAGGGAGGCCCACCAAATGATACCCAACCCCTTTGTCAACATTTACTTCGACCGTAATCGTAGTTGCCTCAACCCCAAAAACAGCACTTCCAAAAACCTTTGTAAGCATATTATTTCATCTTGTGTAGGCTTAAATGTAAGTAAAGTTTTTAACAATTCAAGCGTAGATTATCTTGATCCATTAAAGATTGAATCGCCTTAACGCAAACAATAAAATACATAATTTAATTTGCAGATATTAGAATAAACCTCTTCACCAACCACTGCTACTTTTGTGACTCTATTTATTGTGGGGGTCTTGTTCTTAGTGGATTGTACTTATACTATTAGATGTACTATCTTAGTTTAAATAAGTGAGATTGTATCAATAACTATATCTCTTTTGATAGCTGTCATAACTTCAATTGTTTCTATGTTGATTCATATTCAGATAGGTTGTAACTTAGCTTAATCAACCAAGCTCTTATGCCCCAACGGCCCAACAAATTATCGCAATTCTGGCAGGAATTAAAACGCCGCCGGGTGGTGCACGTGATTACGGTCTATGCTTCAGCGGCATGGGTCTTAATCCAACTGGTCATCACCCTGACCGAACCCTTGAATTTACCTACTGGTCTGGCCACCATCGTGGTCATTGTTCTTGCTGTTGGTTTTCCGCTTACGATCATTTTATCATGGATCTATGACCTGACTGGAAGAGGCATCGAGAAAACCAAACCCCTGCAGGAGGTTAGAGAAGGAGAGAAAACAGTGGTACCCAATGCATGGAGAATAGCCACCATCATAAGTTTTATTGTAATCATAGGACTTGTAACTATCAATATTGTAATGGGTACAAGGGGATTGCGCCCTGGAGATATTGAATCATTGGTGATACTTCCATTTGATAACTTCACTGGCGACGAGCAGCTTGATTATGTAGCTGCCGGTATGCACTCCTCCCTCATCGGAGACATGGGTAAAGTGAGTGGTTTGCGAGTGCTTGGACAAACTACTTCCAAGGCCTATAAAAAAACAGATATGACCGCCACTGATATTGCCAAAAAAGATAATGTGGATGCGCTGGTGGAACCCACGCTGACCTGTTATGGTGATATGGTATGTCTTCAGGTCAGGGTGATCACTCCGTATCCAGAGGAGAAAGTACTCTGGGTAGGAGATTTCATGGAAGACAAAAGTCAGATCCTGAACGTCTACAACCGGATCATCAGTAAAGTTGCAGATGAGTTGAAGGTCAATCTTACACTTCAGGAAGAGACCTTGCTAGCTGAATCAAGGATTGTTGACCCGGAGGCATATGATGCTTACCTGAAAGGCAGATCTTATCTCGATATGTTTAGTCCGGAATCCTGGTCTTTAGCCATAGAAAGTTTCGAAAAGGCCATTGAAATAGAACCCGATTGGGCTGCTCCCTATACAGGATTGGTAAGTATTGGTGCTTATATGAATCAAATTGGTTTTGGATCTGAGTCAGAAAGAATCAGAATGATCTATGAGAACCTTAATAAAGCCCTTGAATTAGATCCTAATTCTGCCGAAACTCATGGTGCAATTGCTGGAATTGCTGCCTGGGTTGAATTTGATTGGAAGAAAGCCGACAAGGAAAACTTGAAAGCCATTGAATTGAATCCCAGTCTGGTGCAAACTCATAGATTCTATGCCCATGTGCTTACGATACTTCGCAGAACCGATGAAGCATTGTATCATGGTAAATTATCTGTGGAACTGGATCCGGAAGATCCTTTTACACTGGGGTTATATGCGGTGGTACTACGTCATGCCGGACAATGCCAGGAAGCACTTTTTTATACGGAAAAAGCACTTTCCATTGATCCTGACCATCCCTTTTTACGTGGCAAATTGGGTTGGGTTTATGAATGTTTGGGTGATTACGAAAAAGTATTTGAAGACTGGAAAGAAAGACACTATGACCGCTGGGAGATGATGGGAGGAGATGTAAAATTACTGGAAGAAGTTTTCTATGAGCACGGATGGATTGCTTTTATCCAAGAGTTAACAAAACTACATGAAGAGGCTGTGGCAAAAGGAATACAAGTTTCAGCCATATTCTTTTTTGATATGTATTTGTATTTAGGAAAATATGACAAAGCCATGGACTACCTCGAAATAATCTACGAAGACAACAACCATGATCCAAACCTACCCTATCGATCAGCCAAAAATATATATGATAAGATGAAAGGCAATCCAAGGTATCTAGAACTCCTAAGGAAAATGAATCTTCCCACCAACTAATTGAGGCACATTCCCATAAAAGTCAAATATTTACGATAGCTAACATTGTATGATATGCCAGCCTGTCTTTTACAAAAGATTACTTGAGCAGCATATATACTGAACCGTTATCCTTCATTTTGCCCAACCACGACTACATTCTGTTACTCTCACTAATGTGGTGGTCTTTTTTTAAGTGGATTGCTCTTATACTATTAGTTGTACTATCTTAGTTTATATTAGGGGGATATCATCAATGATGCTATCTAATTGTTTGTATTCATTAAAAAGGAGATACAGTATGAGAAAATTTAGATTCGGATTAATTGTTTTTGCATTTATAATAATAATTATACAACTTACTGTAACTGACTATAGTGATTTAAGTTGGTCAAATAATGTAGGTGGTTATTTGGGAATAATTTCGATGGTATGCTTAATTATTGCAATGATTTCATCTAATTATTATAAAAAAAAGCATAGCAAATAACTTTTCAGATAGATTGAAAAATGGAATAATAAAAGAAGAATAATGTTTCCTAGTCTAATGATATATAGACAAAAATGAAATGCTTGCTAACAAAGTGCATAATTAATTACTACCTATCTCCTACTCCATCCTATGCTATGAAAGACCAATCACTACTACGACAGTAGTATACACTAATATGATAAAGCATAAATGCTATTTTCAAAGTCAATTTTTCCTAGTTCAACAACAGTCAAGAATAAAGTCAAAAGTAGAACTTAGCAGGTTAAAACTGCTTCCTCGCCCTTTTATTTCTACTGCTTCTAAAATTCCTACTACTTTTAGTTAAGTAACTGACTAAAGCCAGCGCTGCAGCAAGTACAATAACTGGAATCATTATATAGATAACTTCAATTGGCAAATCCATACCATTAAGATACAAAAAATATTTAAATTTGATAGAAATTTAGTCTGCGTGCCAAGCTGGACGAAAACCACTAATGCAAACAATAGCTATAGCAAATAGGGCAAAAAGGTAGGTCTTTTCAACAAGTCAAGAATTTAACGCTGTACAATTAATAACTACCTATTTCCTACTCCATCCTATGTTATTAAAGACCAATCACCACCACTACAGTAGTTGCTACTAATATGACATAGCTAATTTATCCTAGTTCAACATCACTAAAATAGCTATAACGCTACAAAATGCGGGGGTCTTGTTTTTAAGAATATTATACCTATAATCTTAATTGTATTATCTTAGTTTATATAAGTGGGATATCATTAATAACTATATCCCTTTGCTGTAGCTAATACGGTAGCCAAGAAACTGAATGGAAAAAACAATATTTGAAATTACCAAAATGGACTGTCCTTCCGAGGAAAATCTAATCCGAATGAAATTAGACGGAATTTCAAGTATTGCGAATTTGGATTTTGATATTCCCAAACGAAAATTGACTGTTTTCCATAGCGGTCAAATTGACCAAATTGAAAAGTCGATAAACGAATTGAATCTTGGAGGAAATAAAATCTCTACAATACAAACCGAGCAAACCGATTTTAAGGAGAGTGCAAACCAAAGAAAATTACTTTGGACAGTACTAGGAATTAACTTTGCTTTCTTTGTTATCGAAATGACAACGGGTTTGATTTCTAAATCTATGGGACTTGTAGCGGACAGTTTGGATATGTTAGCAGACAGTTTTGTTTATGGAATTAGTCTTTTTGCAGTTGGCGGAACTTTAATCAAAAAGAAACGGATAGCAAAACTTGCAGGATATTTTCAAATCACACTTGCGGTTATTGGATTTATAGAGATTTTAAGACGATTTTTCGGAAATGAAAAACTTCCAGATTTCACTACAATGATTATTGTTTCAATCTTTGCTTTAATAGCAAACGGAATTTGTTTGTATTTAATGCAAAAGTCAAAAAGCAAAGAAGAAGCACATATGAAAGCAAGCATGATTTTCACTTCAAATGACGTGATTATCAATTTAGGAGTTATAACAGCAGGACTTTTAGTGAATTGGTTAAACTCGGGAAAACCCGATTTGATTATTGGAACAATCGTTTTTGTTTTGGTAATTCAAGGAGCATTTAGAATATTGAAATTAA
>CBDUKE010000135.1:0-6076 GCA_965367725.1 uncultured Maribacter sp.
TTGAAGTAATCTATAAAATACAGAAGTTTAGATGTATCGACTGTCACTTACAATAGTATTCCTATTAGTGGGAATTGCACCTATTTTTGGCCAAACACCCCATGGTGAGCAGTTGAAGATGGACTGTGTTCGTTGTCATAATCCCTCTGGTTGGAGCATGAACTACCAAACGATACAATTTGACCATGATAAGACCGACTTTCAATTAGAAGGCACCCACCAGCAAACCGATTGTAAATTATGTCATAGTACGTTGGTTTTTGACCAAGCCCCCATGGATTGCATTTCTTGCCATACCGATGTACATAGTCAATCTGTCGGGAATGATTGTATGCAATGCCATGATTCAGAAACCTGGTTAGTAGACAACATACCAGAACTCCATGAAGCAAATGGCTTTCCGTTGATTGGTTCACACAGTAATCTAAGTTGTGTGGAATGCCATACTTCTGAAACTTCGTTGCGGTTCGATAGAATCGGCAATGATTGTATTAGCTGTCATCAAGACGACTATGCAAGTACCCAAAACCCAAATCATACTACAGCTGGGTATTCTACGGATTGTATTGAGTGCCATAACCCACTTGGTTTTGGCTGGGACTCAGAAAGCATAATTCACGACTTTTTCCCATTGACAGAAGGGCATGATATCCAGGATTGTACGCAATGCCATACCACAGCTAATTATTCCGATGCATCACCGGAATGTATTAGTTGCCATCAAGATGATTATATGGCTACACAAGATCCCAACCATCAGACCAGTGGATTCTCAACAGATTGTGTTACTTGCCATACCACCAATCCAGGTTGGACACCAGCTACCATCAACCACGACTTTTTCCCGCTCACTCTGGGGCATGATATTCAGGATTGTACACAATGCCATACCAACGAAACCTATGCAGGGCTTTCACCTGAATGTGTAAGCTGCCATCAAAGTGACTATGACCAAACCAGCGACCCAAACCATGCAACATCAGGATTCTCCACGGATTGTGTAACCTGCCATACCACCAATCCAGGTTGGACACCCGCTACCATCAACCACGACTTTTTCCCGCTCACTTTGGGCCATGACATTCAGGATTGTACCCAGTGCCATACCAATGGTACCTACACCGGTCTTTCACCAGACTGTGTAAACTGTCACCAAGATGATTATGACCAGACCAATGATCCCAACCATTTAGCAGCTAACTTCCCAACGGACTGCGTGGCTTGCCATACAACAAACCCTGGATGGACCCCTGCTGAATTTGATCACGACGGACAATACTTCCCGATATATTCTGGAAAACATAGGGAGGGTGAAGCTTGGAATGACTGTGTGGAATGTCATGCCAATCCAGCGAGTTACGCAGATTTCACCTGTTTTACCTGCCATGGGCAATCAGAAACAGACAATGACCATAGCGAAGTCAATGATTATGAGTATGTAAGTACGGCCTGCCTACAATGCCACCCCGATGGCAATAATTGAAATGAATGAAGTATCTATTTAATGCTATAATAGTCTTTATTGTCTTAACCTATAATGTTTTCGGTCAAACCAATGACCCTATACTTAATGGAACGGTCTCTTTTGTAACGTCCAACAATATATATGTGAAATTTGAAAATACCCAAGCCATAGCCATTGGGGATAGTTTAAAACTAGGTACAACCAATACAGCTTGTTTGGTGGTGAAAAGTAAATCCTCAAGTTCCTGCGTTTGCCAGGTTGTCAACAACTGCGAAATACAAAAAGGGGATGCAGTCTTTTTTGAAAACAAGCCCAAGGAAGAAGTCAAAACCACGGCGCCTAAAAAAGAATTTATTCCGGTTGTCCAGGATGCGGATGAACAACCGGCAGATCCGCTATACAAAGAAAAAATTCGTGGAAGAATTTCTGCTTCAACCTATAGTAATATCCTAAGTAATAGGGACAACCGACATCGTATAATGTCGCGCCTTTCTGTGGATGCAGACCACATCAAGGGCTCTAAATTTTCTTTCAACACCTACTTGAATTATAGACATATTTTAGACCAGGCCGAAACCTCATCACTTCAGAACAATAGTTATTTAAGGGTCTACAATCTAGGCGCAAGGTACGATGCCACACCTACCCTTTCATTTACCTTGGGTAGAAATATAAATCCTAAAATATCGTCTATTGGGGCCATTGATGGGCTACAGGTTGAAAAATACTTTGGAAAGAGTTATGCAGGTGCCATAGTTGGTTTTAGACCCGATATCTTTGATTATGGTTTCAACGCCGATTTATTACAATATGGTGGTTACGTGGGTACTATTACCGATACCGAAGATTTCTATTCCCAAACTACTTTGGGCGCTATTGAACAGCGCGGCAACGGTGATATTGACAGAAGGTATACCTATTTGCAACATTCAAGTACCTTATACAAAAACCTGAATATTTTTGCCTCCATGGAAATGGATATTTTTAGTAAGGTGAATTATACCACCAAAAATAATTTAAGGCTCACCAATTTATATGTTTCTGCCAGATATCGATTCAATCGAAAATTGAACTTGATGTTTTCCTATGATTCCAGAAAACGAATCATCTACTATGAGACCTTTCAAACGGAAATAGAACGTTTGTTGGATGAAGACATCGCCAGGCAAGGTGCAAGAACCCGGATAAATTTTAGACCTTATAAAAATATTCTTGCAGGTGTTAGTTATAGCAAAAGATTCCAGAGCGATAATGATAATAAATCAGATAATATTTATGGTTATGTTACCCTAACCAAAGTTCCGAATATTGGGGGTCGACTTTCATTGACCTACAATAGGAATGAGTCCAATTATTTGGAAAGTAACATAGGGGGCGTACGTTATTCCAGGGGATTTTTAAATGGTAGGCTGAATACAGACCTGTACTATCGATTGGTCTTTTATGATTATACAAACGGGATAGCGTCTTTGGAACAACACTATATGGGTACTAATCTCTCGTACAACATTAATCGCAAATTATTAGTCAGTATTTCTGGAGAACTTTCTACCTTTAACGACGAAAACAATATTAGAATATACTCAAGAATTATTCAACGGTTTTAAATTCACACAAATATGTACCAAGTAAAAAGCTTGTTTTTAGTACTTCTATGCACCATTTTTCTTATATCCTGCAATAATGGGCCTAAAGTTATCCAGTCTTCAAGCGAGCAAGACAATTCTCAAAAAAGTGGAATTTTCACTCCTGATCCGTCTACACAGGTTGTAACAAGTACCGATCAATCTTTTTCAAATGAATTACATACGGTTTCGGTTAATGAGGTTTTACCGGCAGCGAGATATGTTTATCTAAATGTTTCAGAGGGAGACTCGAAGTTTTGGATAGCTACTCGAAAACAAGAGGTCAAGAAGGGGGAAACTTATTTTTATCGAGGGGGACTTCTTAAAACGAACTTTGAAAGCAAGGAATATAACAAAGTGTTCGACACTATTTATTTGATTTCAAGTCTGGTATCCCAAGACCATTCCAAGCTTTCTGGTGATTTGAATACGAGCGTTCAAAAGAGTGATCCAATTGCCCAAAAAGAAGATATTCCCACGCATACTGATAAAATCGTGGAGCACAAAGGCAGCCTAAAAATCGCTGAATTGGTCAAAGACCCCAAAAAGTATGAAGGGCATACCATTCAATTAACTGGTACCTGTGTAAAAGTCAATTCAGGTATTATGGATAGGAATTGGATCCATTTGCAAGATGGCAGTAAGGATGATTATGACCTTGTAATAACCTCTAGCACATTTGTACCCGAAGGCTCAGCTATCACCATTCGTGCTACCGTAGTATTGAACAAGGATTTTGGCGCTGGTTATACCTATGACCTTATCTTGGAAAATGGCACCCTTGTTGAATAGCTTTAAAACTGTGTATTAACTTTTCGCCGAACTTCGTTTTAGCAGAAACCATTCTTGTTTTGTAAACTATTTTGTATCTCTTTTTGTGCTCAATGGGGCTATACAAGAGTACCCAATAGGCTTAGGTAATATGTACCCATAATTCTTCTTCATCTTGTGGCGTAATGAACTACTAAGTTCTTTTTTATCACCAAAAAGGAAAACTTCAAATAAAATATTCAATTCAATACTTTGAATCTTTTTTGATTATATGTTTTGGGTAATATTGTATGCATTCTAGAAGCACGCTTAGTAACAATTGTTACACAAAATAATCTCATTTATTTCAATATTTTTATAATAGTCTGATAATCATTAATCTAAAATTTAACAAATATGATATATGTCATATTTTAAGGTATGATCAGTGTATAATTTTAACACATATTTAATACATGTATATATCTTAATATCCAAACATTATGAAAAATTCAAGGTTAATGAGCTTCTTGGTGATTTTAGCATCAAGTTTATTGTTTGTTCAATGTACCAGCGATCCATTACAAGGGCCGGCTGGTTTAGATGGGATCAATGGCATAGATGGGGTTGACGGTATTGACGGTGCAGATACTTCTGCAGAGTCATGTATATCCTGTCATTCCAATACCTTTAGAGCACCAATTTATGCGGCTTATCAAACATCATTTCACTCCAAAGGAATTACTGATGGTTCGGTAGAATATGCAGGCGCAAGAGCAAGTTGTGCCCAATGCCACTCCGATGAAGGTTTTGTTGACTTTATTGTAAATGGCGAGACTAATTTAGATGGTTACTACTTTAATGGTGTACCAGAAATTGTTTTGGTAACTAACGATAATGGAACCCCGGATGATGATACAGACGATTTTGAGGAGCCTTTATTAGATGAATATGGTGTACCAGTTTACGAACTAGGCACTGGAGAACCTAATGTAACAGAAATTACCTGTACTACCTGTCACGATACGCACAAATCCTTTGACTTTGAAAATGATGGTAATGATCTTGCTTTAAGGGCTCTTGATCCTGTTTCCTTGATTACTGATGGTACTATTATCGATTATGGCGATGGCAGTAATACCTGTATCAATTGTCACCAACCAAGAAGAACAGGACCTGTTGACGACGGTGCGGGTATGTTTAGAATTACCAGTGAGCATTGGGGCCCTCACCACGGACCACAAGCTACCTTATTGGAAGGTATACAAGGAATGTTGATTGCAGGAGGAAGCGAGACCATTCCAGAAGTTGGATCAGCAGCTCACAGAACAGGATCAACCTGTGTTAGTTGCCATATGGGAGCAACTACGGATGGTACCGATGGTCTACACACAATGATACCTTCAGCGACCTCATGTATAGAATGTCATGACAACGGTATTCCTCCAGATACCTTCCTAGATGCTGATATGGCCACTTTATACGGTTTGTTAGAAACTGCAGGTCTTCTTGAGACAGAAGAGGGATCTGTGCACCCAGTTCCTGGTACTTATCCCTTAGTGGAAGCTGAAGCTGCCTGGAATTATCTATTTATTTATGAAGATGGCAGTAATGGTGTACACAACCCAAAATATGCGAAAGCATTGATCAAGAACTCAATACAAGCTTTACAATAAGTAGTGATGGATATTAAGAAATTTCAGGAGTAGCGAACGCTACTCCTGAAATTAAAATACAACCCCATATTTTAAAGCGACTTAAATTAATTTGGGTTACTTTCTTAAAATTAAAGTGGATATTAAATATCAAAACAAAACAAAATGAAAAGACTATTGCAAATAGTTCTCGTTAGCAGTTTAAGTTTACTGTGTTTTTCATGTTACTATGACGAATTACCTATAGAAATAGATCCTGTTGATCTACCTGACGATGTGGTAGTTTCATTTAAAGATGATGTACAGCCTTTGTTTATGGGAACTGACAAGGATTGTACTGCTTGCCATGACGGTATTGATGCAAATCCGGATTTAAGGGAAGGGAATGCCTACAATGCCATTGTTCCCCAATATGTTACTGCCGGTAATGCCGAAAATAGCGAACTCTATAAAAATTTGCCAGGTATCGGTCATCCATTTAACGCGGGTTTTGTCCTAAGCGGTGATGAGATTGCAGTGATAAAAGCCTGGATAGACCGTGGTGCCGAGAATAACTAACCTTTTAGATAATAGACATGAAT
>CBDUKE010000136.1:0-5991 GCA_965367725.1 uncultured Maribacter sp.
ACCTAGGTCAGGGCAGCGAAACTTATTGTGGTGATAGTCATAAAGCCTGTTTTGGGAGCCCTATGTTTTTGTAGGGATAGGTTTTTATACTGATTTATGTCATGGCAATTACAGATAATCCTTCATAATTTTAAATCCATAAGGCATTCAAATGAAACAGCTACAAGGCATACTGAAAGAAATAACACAGCTTACTTATACGATTGAGGCCAACTATCCTGAGCTTTATCGCACTTTGGACGAAAACCCAATGACCATTCCTGCGACCGAGCATCCGCATATAGATAAAGAAGTTATGCAGGAATATTTGGAGAGTTTGAAGCAATTGTTGGAACATCATTTGGAAACGCATAAGAATAAATGAACGTATAGTTAGAAGGTCATGGGAGAAATAGCCACATCAGACAGACAAATTACATTGTACTATAGCTCAAAATCAAGAAGGGCCAAACAAACATTGGCCTATGCTAAAGCTGAAGGATTACCAATTCAAGAAATAGATATATTAAAAACAAAACTGACCGGAACCCAGATTGTGGAACTTGCGGATCGATTGCATATAAATGTCAAAGATCTCGTCAATCAGGAACATCCAGCTTATAAAGCACGTTTTGAACAGCACGAATTTTCCACCGAAGATTGGATAAAGATGATTAAGCACAATCCTGAAATCATGAAACAGCCGATTGCCTTGCGGGGCGATATTACTATTCTAGTGGAAACCCCGACAGATATTATTAAGATATAATGGAAACAAGTCAATATTTAAATGAACTGTCAGGGTCTTATATTTTGGGCGTGCTCATTAGCCTTGGCATTGGTCTTATATTGGGGCTGGAAAGGGAATATGACAAACTCAAGGAGGAACAAGGATTTGCTGGAATACGCACATTTCCCATTGTTACCATCTTAGGTTTTTCCTTGGGCAGCCTTACCGAAGCATTCACGCCTTGGCTGCTGATCATTAGTCTGGGTTCGTTTATTTTGTTTTTGGGAATTATCCAATTTTCGAAAGAAGTAGCGTTATATTCAAAGGGATTGACCACCAATTTGGCATTGATTGTCACCTTTGTTTTAGGCATGTTGGTTTCTGCAGAATTCTATAGGGATGCGGTGGCAACGGCGGTCATCATCGTAACCTTGCTTTCCCTTAAAACCAGATTTAGAACGGTTATCAGTAATATAACCTCTGAAGAACTCTTTGCGTTTATAAAATTTTCAATAATCGCCCTTTTAATACTGCCCTTTTTGCCAAACCAAACTTTTGGGCCCAACGGCCTGCTGAATCCATTTGAGATTGGTTCCATTATTGTAATCGTATCCTTTTTGAATTTCATCGGCTATTTTCTTGTGAAATTTGTAGGGTCCAAAAAGGGAATCTTACTTACCGCAATTTTAGGGGGTCTAATTTCCAGTACCGCCGTTGCCTGGAGTTATGCATCAAAGAGCGTGGAATCTCCCGAGCTCTCCAAAAAATACGCTGCAGGCATTATCATTGCCTCGGCTATCATGTTTCCCAGATTGACCCTTTTGGCCTATATCTTTAACAATGCACTGCTAACTTATTTGGTGCTGCCATTTGGTATTTTGACAATAATATGTTTGGTTACTGCACTACTATTGATGAAAAAGGATGTCAAGGAACCGGACACCATGATTAAATTGGGCAATCCCTTGAATCTGTTGAATGCCATTGGCTTTGGGTTTATTTATGTGATTATTGGTTTTGCGGTTTTTTACGGAGATCGTTTTTTTGGGGAAAATGGCCTCTTTTATACGGCTTTGATTGCGGGTTTGGCCGATACCGATGCCATAACCATAAATATGGCAAAATTTTCTTTATCGGGCACGGATTTAAAACTTGCCTCCTCGGTCATTATTGCGGCTACCCTGAGCAATATGCTGGTGAAGTTGGGAATTACCTTGGTCAAGGGCTCAAAAACTGCCGGAAAATTGGTGGGTTATACTTTTGGGAGTATTATCCTAATCGGGCTGATCTACATTTTGATAAGCAAGGCTTAACTTTTATTTGATAGCACTTTCTAGAAAAATGGAGAAGCTTTTAATAACTTCTCCTTAGTGGGCCTCCTCCTGCAGTCAGCAGCTTGGGTTTACCTTGTTTGGGAAAGTTCCAATGTATATAAAGCAGATTCTTTTTGTATCTTAGAACTAAATCAAACTAAAATCAACTAAAAAACCAACGCCTTATGGATTACAAAAAATCGATTCTCAATCTTTTGCTCAGCCTACTCTTATCGCCTGTTATTGTTTACATCATTTTAATGTTGGCCAAATTAGCGGGTTCCACCTATGAAATGTCCCATGGGGAAACCTTTATTATTTGGCTGCTTATGGCCATTGTGATCAATCTGTCGATAGTTAAAAAGGCATAGGATAGAGGCAACATTCAAAAACTTGGGAAAGTGCGGCAAATAAAAAAGAGTTGCCCATATAATAACCGCTAACGCTTTGATAATTATTGTGGTCCCACTCCACCATCGTATGACTATGATGGAAAGGAAGGTTTGTGCCTCGGAATAACAAGAGGGAGAGGGAATGCAGCATAGGAATAAAGACTTTAGGTTGTAACCCCCCAGCGCTTTAACAGCTGTGCAAGAACCAAAGAGCCTAAAGCAAACAAGACCGTAAGCCCAAATTGATCAAAGGATAATGTTTGTAAGGAAAGTACCTCGGCAATAGGCGGAACAAGATAGGCTGCCAACGTTATGAGCAATGACAATAGAATAGCGCCCCATACCCAGGGATTTGACGTCACCTCATTTTTAAAGAAGGGCGCATTGCGCATTGGCATATTAAAAACATTGAACAGCTGGGCAAAGACAAGCGTATAGAAGGCCATATTATTGATCGTATCCGACCCTAGTTGCAACCCGAAACTCGCATAAACGGTTATGCCCAATACTCCAGCGGTCAAACATAGGCCATAAATCGATGTGGAAAACCATAGTTTACGGGTCATTATAGGTTCTTTTGGGTCTCTTGGCGGTTGTTCCATGATATCTTTTTCGCCTTTTCCAAGTCCCAAGGCCAAAGCGGGAAAGACATCGGTAACAAGGTTCAAAAACAGGATCTGCAATGGGAGTAAGGGCGATGGTAGGTTTAACAAGGCAGCAAAACCAACAGAAATGATTTCGGCGAGATTACAGGATAACAAATACAATACAAACTGGCGTATGTTCTGAAAGACGACCCTGCCTTGGCGAATAGCCAATTCTATAGCCGTGAATTTATCATTCTTTAGGACCACATCCGCAGCTTCCCTGGCAGCTTCTGTGCCACGTACCCCCATGGCAATACCGATATCCGCTTTTTTTAACGCAGGAACATCGTTGATGCCATCGCCAATCATCCCAACAATATGGTTATTTGCTTGGTAAAAGGTTATTAAATCCAATTTTTGCTCTGGGGTAACTCTGGCAAATACGGATGCATTGAGTAGTTGCTTGATAGCGCCTTCATCGGCATTCTTGATTTTCACAAGGTCCTTGCCCTGTAAAACTTTTTCTGGTGGTGCATCCAAGGCCAATAACCCGACTTCCTGTGCTATCTTTTTGGAGGTGCCTGGATGGTCTCCCGTTATCATGACTACCTTAATACCCGCTTTTTTATAGATATCGATAGTGGCTCTTACATCGCTCCGGGCGGGATCAAGAAACCCCATAACACCAATAAAGGTAAGTCGCTGTGATATGGTTTTCCGAATAGGGCTTTTTTTGGTCTCTTTATAGGCAAATGCTAAGGTGCGTAATCCCTGTGAGGCTAGCTCATCTACTTGCTTAAACCATTTTTTCTTAGTATCGAAACTTTTAATTTCCCCATCCTTTAAAATCGTATCACAATTGACGACCAAACTTTCAAAAGCCCCTTTGACATACACATGAAAACCTTCTTTCTGCTGATGCGCCGTTGCCATGAGCTTTCGTTGTGCATCAAAAGGTAGTTCCAATTTTTCGGGATTGCTTTTTTGGACGGATATGGGGTCATAGCCCGCATGCCTTGCAAAATCCATTAGGGCCAATTCAATGGAATCGCCATGCCCATCCTCACCAATAAGCTTTACATTGTTACACAAAATGCCGGCCATCATTATCTTATCAAAAGCTTTTCTTTTTTGCATTGAACCAAGAAAACCCCTATCCTCGTGATATACATTAGTTATTGATGCTTCTTCAAAAACCAAAGTGTGCACTTTCATTTTATCTTCGGTAAGTGTTCCTGTTTTGTCCGTACATATAATATTGGTTGCTCCCAATGTCTCCACAGCTTCCATTTTTTTTATAATGACCTGCTTTCTGGACAATCGCAGCATCCCCTGCGCCAAGGCGATGGTTGCTACAATAGGCAAGCCTTCCGGTATAGCCGCCACTGCAAGTGCCACTCCAGTTTCAATCATCAATAGCAGGTCCCTGCCACGCACATAGCCTGCAATAACTATCAATACAGCAAAAAATAAGGTCAACCAAATGAGCCATTTGCTCAACTGGTTCAATTTTTTTTCCAAGGGAGTGCTTTCATTATGGGCATCGAGGCCCATTTGCTGTATTTTCCCCAATTGGGTGTTCTCTCCCGTTGCCACTATTATGGCTTTACACGTTCCCGTAGTAACAAGAGTGCCCTTAAAGACCATATTGTTCTGTTCAGTCATTAAAGTAAAGTCAGGAAGGGTTGCCGTTTTTTTAAATATCGGGACGCTTTCCCCTGTCAAAGCGGATTCTTTTACGGAGAGATTATCAACTTCGACCAAACGCGCATCGGCCGAAACCACATCGCCGCTTTCCAATAGTACCAAGTCCCCAGGTACCAATTCAGAGGCTTTTAACCGTAAGGTTTTTCCTGATCGTATCACACGGGTCATTGCCTGTCCCATTTTGCGCAAGGCTTCCAATGAACGTATCGCCCGTAGTTCCATAAAAAACCCGATGGTGACCGAAATCAGGATAACGATAACTATGGCCACACCCTCTAACCAATCACTAAAGACAAAGGACAAGAGTGCAGCTGCCGTTAAGATATAAATGATGGGATCCAATAACTGCTCAACAAGAATGCGCCATCTTTTTTTAGGTCGCTGTTGGGGTATTTGATTCTCTCCATAATCCTCAAGGTGTTTTTGGGCATCCGCTTCTTGTAACCCCTTATCCAAATCACTGTTCAGTTGTTTTGCAAGGAATTGGGCAGTAAGTGAAAATGGTTTTTGGATCATTTTAGGGTTGAATTATAGGGAATAAAATATTGGAAAGTGGGAGGCAAAAATCACAAATGCCCCCAAACACAAACCTATCTACATGGACGTATTTCAGTTTTGGCAAGAGGGCATTTCTAAATGTTCCGATTTTCTAAGAAATCTCTACCGTTTTTGGGGTATGTTTCTTGGTTTCCTCTTTCTTGGCTAGTTTGAATTTCAAAATGCCATTCTTATAAGTTGCCTTTACTTCTTCGTCTTCCACGCTTTCGGGCAAACGAAGTGATTTTTCAAAAGATGAATAACTAAATTCCTTACGGCTGTAATTATCTTCCTCTTCTTCTTTTGAACTGGAATTTTCTGCTGAAATGTTCAAACATCCATTATCGATATTGACCTCAAAATCTTTCTTGTCGTAACCAGGTACTGCAATTTCAATTTCAAAATTGTCATCGTTTTCCTTAATGTTCATAGAAGGTTCATCCATTTTTCGTAATAATGGACCCTCATTGAAAAAATCATCGTTGCTTAAAAAATCAGGGGTAATAAGATTTTCCCAAGGTCTTCTTCTAAATTTTACCAGTGACATAATTTTATTGTTTTAAGATTATACAAATTTTATACGTTGAAGGTACAATCAAGTATAGGTACATTACATGACCTAGGTCAGGATGGTAAAACTTTTAAGGGATAACAATAAAACCTATTTCGGAAGTCAAAGATGTTGCAGTATAGCAAAATAAATAGTAGTTTTGCAATCCTAAAACCGGTCCTATAGCTCAGCTGGT
>CBDUKE010000137.1:0-5974 GCA_965367725.1 uncultured Maribacter sp.
AAAAAAATAAGTTTTTAATTAGAAGTCAGAAGTTAACCATTTCAACTGTTCACTGAATACTGCTTACTGAATACTGCTTACTACAAATCTACCAACCCCCTGAAGCTCCGCCTCCACCGAAGCCTCCTCCGCCAAATCCGCCACCGAAGCCTCCGCCACCGCCGATACTTCCACCGCTGCCAAAGCCTCCACTAGAACTTCCGCCGTCAAAACCACCGCGTCCCATATTACTAAGGATAATAATATCCCAAAGGTCTAGTCCAGACTTATTGCCACCACCCCTTCCACCTTTATTTCTTCGGTTTCTGCTGGAAAGAATAATCATGATAACAATAAAAATAAGGATAGGTAAGAATGCCTCTAACGGAAAACCAGGATTATCATCAAAGGATCTATCTTCTTGAAATTCACCAGTCAATACTTGAAAAATGGCATCTGCACCGGTATTCAATCCTTCGTAATAATCATCTTGTTTGAACTGAGGTATAATTACATTTTCAATAATACGACGCGACATGGCATCGGTAAGAGCGCCTTCAACACCATAGCCTGTATTGATGGCTATTTTACGGTCATCTTTTGCCAATAAAACTAGAATTCCATTATCTTTTCCTGCCTGTCCAATACCCCATTTCTGACCCCATTGAGCTCCCAAGTAAGTGATATTCTCACCTTCTGTAGAACTTATGATAGCTATTACAATTTGCGTTGAAGTGCTGTCGGAATATCGTATGAGCTTTTGTTCAAGACTATTTTTCTGACTCTCTGGGAGCAGGTTTATATAATCATAAACACTAGTTTCCAGCTGTGGTTTTTCCGGAATTTGAAACTGGGCGAAAGAGAACGAACACCAAAAAAGAACCCATAAGAGTAAGCTAGTTTTTAGATATCTCATTGCTCAATTCGTTTGCATCGCCATGTTTCCAAGGAAAATGTTCTTCCAACTCTTTGCCGGCCATCAATATTCCATCAATAAGACCTTGTTTAAACCTTCCATGTTTAAAATGGGATTCAATGGCATCCCTAGTCGTGTCCCAGAAATTTTCAGGCACTACCTTGTCGATACCACGGTCACCATAAATAGAAAACTTTTTGTCATTTACAGCAACATATATGAGCACACCGTTTTCTTCTTTGGTGTTATCCATTTTCAATAGGTGGAAAACCTCTTTGGCGCGATTAAATTGGTCATTTCGAGTATGCGCTTCAATATGCACACGAATTTCTCCTGAAGTATTTTTTTCAGCATCAAGAATAGCCTGAACAATTTCCTGCTCTTCCTTTTCCGTCAAAAAATCTTCAACTCTGGACATCAGTGATTATTTAAAATCAAATTCAACCTCGGGAGCCTGTTCCGCACCAGCCTCTGATTTAAAATAAGCGAGTTCGTCGAAATTCAGGAATCCTGCCAATAGGGAATTCGGAAAGGTTTTAACATGGTTGTTGTACGGTTCGATGGTAGCATTGAAACGGTCACGGGCCACGTTGATTCTGTTCTCTGTACCTTCTAACTGCGATTGTAGTTCCAAAAAGTTCTGATTTGCTTTAAGGTCTGGATAACGTTCTACGGTCACCAAAAGACTTTTTAAAGCTCCGCTCAATCCTCCTTGAACCTCATTGAACTTGGCCAATTGTTCTGGTGTGATATTCGTTGGGTCTATGGAAACCGAAGTAGCTTTTGCCCTTGCTTCGATAACATCTGTCAAAGTACCTCTTTCAAAATCGGCAGCACCCTGTACTGTTTTTACCAAATTATCGATAAGGTCATTTCTTCGTTGATAAGCACTTTCAACATTGGCCCAGGTTTTGGTCGATGTTTCCTTTAATTTGATTGCGGTGTTGTTGAAGCCCACGCCCCATTGGTATAGTCCAAATGCAATTACGCCAAGAACGATCAAGGGTATTAACCATTTTTTCATGATAGTGTGTATTAGAAGTTATTTATAGTTGATCTTTAATTTTAACGAGCTCGCTTTTGACTCTTTCCAACTTCTGGATAATATCGAAATTAGACAAGGTCTTTTGTTTTTCTTCTTTTAAGTGGGTTTTGGCACCTTCGAGTGTAAATCCGCGTTCTTTCACCAAATGGTATATCAACTGAAGATTCTTGATGTCTTGTGGAGTGAACTTGCGATTGCCTTTCGCATTTTTTTTCGGCTTCAATGCATCGAATTCCTTTTCCCAAAAACGTATCAAAGAGGTATTTACGCCAAAGGCCTTGGCCACTTCGCCAATACCATAATATCGTTTTTCAGGTAATTCTACATGCATTAATCCAGGGATTGGTTTTCTTGGTTCGCGTATTTCAACATATTCTCAAATTCCTCAGGAGTTAAACTGCCGTAATAGAAATTTATCGGGTTGATCCTATCTTTATCCTTCCAAACCTCATAATGTAGATGAGGTGCTTCCGATCGACCAGTATTGCCCACAAAACCTATTAAATCTCCACGTTTTACCTTTTGACCTCTTTTTACGTTATACTTGCTTAAATGTGCATAAAGACTCAAATAACCATAACCGTGATCAATACGAATATGTTTGCCATACCCTGAAGCGTTGTTGTCTGCTCTGGTTATCTTGCCATCACCTGAAGCATAAATGGGTGTGCCCTTGGGTGCCGTGAAGTCCATACCCCAATGTTTCTTTCGAGCCTTGGTAAATGGATCGGAACGCCAACCATAACCAGATGCCATTCTTGTTAAATTCTCATTGTTCAAAGGTTGAATAGCAGGTATGGCTGCAAGGAGTTTTTCTTTTTCCTCTGCCAATTTGGTTATCTCATCCAAGGATTTGGATTGTATTGTAATTTGTTTTTTTATGATGTCCAAACGTTTGGTTGTGGCAATCACCATTTCAGAATTATTGAAACCTTCAAGTGCTTTGTACCTGTTAATACCTCCAAAACCAGCTCTGCGCTGTTCTTCAGGAATAGGGTTGGCCTCAAAATACAATCTGTAAATATTATTGTCCCGATCTTCCACATTGGCCAAAACATCTTCAATTTGTTCCATTTTCTTATCGAGAAGTTCAAACTGTAGTTCAAAGTTCCTTACTTCGCGCTGAAGCGATAATTCCCTTGGGGTATTTATTAAATTGGTGTTCAACAATAATATTAAAGAAAGGAGTCCAAAAAGAAAAGAACCCAAAAAGAAGAAAGCAATGTTGCGGTAACGCTTGGATTTTTTTGGTTCTATCTTCCGGTATGAAAGTGTGTCCGGATCGTAATAATATTTTACTTTAGACATAAATGGATTTTATCCTATTTTTGTGCTTTCGTTTTAACATAACAAACAAATATAAAAATTGTTTTGCACAATTTGTTAAAATTAATAAAACCTTACCAATTTAGATGAATTCCCAGGAAATCAGGACCCAATTTTTAAACTTCTTTAAGGAAAAGAACCACAAGATTGTAGCATCAGCGCCAATGGTTATTAAAGATGATCCTACGTTGATGTTCACCAATGCCGGTATGAACCAATTTAAGGAGTTCTTTTTAGGCAATAGTGTTGCAAAAAACCCTAGGGTAGCCGACACCCAAAAATGTTTGCGGGTAAGCGGTAAGCATAATGATTTGGAAGAGGTGGGTAAAGATACCTATCACCACACCATGTTCGAGATGTTGGGAAATTGGAGTTTTGGGGATTATTTTAAGAAAGAGGCCATTGAGTGGGCATGGGAATTATTGACCGATAGATTGAAGATTGACAAGGACAGTCTTTATGTCTCTGTCTTTGAAGGTAGCAGTGATGCCGACAATCTTGAAATGGACAATGAAGCCTATGATTTATGGAGTTCCATAGTGTCCAAAGACCGAATTATCAAGGGCAATAAGAATGATAATTTCTGGGAAATGGGCGATCAAGGCCCTTGTGGACCTTGTTCTGAAATTCATGTGGATATCCGTTCAGCGGAAGAAAAGGCCAAAATTCCAGGAGCTTCTTTGGTAAACCAGGACCATCCGCTCGTTGTTGAGATATGGAACCTCGTTTTCATGCAGTACAATCGTAAGGCTGATGGTAAGCTCGAGTCCTTGCCAGAAAAGCATGTGGATACAGGAATGGGTTTTGAGCGTTTGTGTATGGTTTTACAAGGTGTCCAATCTAATTATGACACTGATGTGTTTACGCCGCTTATTAGGGAAATAGAGATAATCACCAATTCCAAGTATGGCAATACCGAAAAATCTGGAGAAGAAACCAACATTGCCATTCGGGTAATTGCGGACCATATTCGTGCAGTTTCATTTTCGATAGCAGATGGGCAATTGCCAAGTAATACGGGTGCCGGTTATGTAATTCGTCGAATTCTTAGGAGGGCCATACGCTATGGATTTACTTTCTTAAATACCAAAGAACCCTTTATGTACCGATTGGTAAAGGTTTTGGCTGAAACTATGGGCAAGGCTTTTCCGGAATTACGAGATCAATACCAGTTGATTGAGAATGTGGTCAGAGAAGAGGAGAATTCCTTTCTAAAGACTTTGGAGCAAGGTCTGGTGTTATTGGACAATGTTGTCAGTAAAACCAAAGGAAAAGAAGTGAATGGGCGCAAGGCTTTTGAGCTTTATGATACATACGGATTCCCAATTGACCTAACAGCATTGATCCTAGAAGAAAAAGGATATACGCTTGATGAAAAAGGCTTTCATGAAGCCATGCAAGAACAGAAAAAGCGTTCTAGATCAGCTTCCGAAGTAGCCAAAGAAGACTGGGAAGTTATTTCTTCGGATTCAGAACAAGAATTTGTAGGTTATGATGTATTGGAAGCAAATGTGAAAATTGTCAAGTACAGAAAGGTAACTTCAAAAAAAGAAGGGGAACAATATCAGATGGTATTCAACCTAACCCCATTTTATCCTGAAGGAGGCGGACAAGTTGGCGACAAAGGTTATTTAGAAGCACCAAATGGCGACGTTATCTATGTCTTGGATACCAAGAAAGAAAATAATGAGATTGTTCATTTTGCCAAGAACTTGCCTAAAAGCCCTTTTGAAACTTTAAAGGCGGTAGTAGATAAGAAACAGCGCCAAAGGACAGAGGCGAACCATACAGCCACACACTTATTGCACCAGGCGCTACGGGAAATCTTGGGCCCACATGTTGAACAAAAAGGTTCGGCGGTACATTCCAAATATCTAAGATTTGATTTTTCGCACTTTGCTAAATTAAAAGTCGAAGAACTACGTGCTGTTGAAAATTTTGTCAATGCCAGGATAGATGGTCAATTGCCATTACAGGAAAATAGAAGTGTACCCATGGCGGATGCCTTGAAAGAGGGTGCAATGGCCTTATTTGGTGAAAAATATGGCGATACTGTGCGCACAATTCGCTTTGGACAATCTTTTGAGTTATGTGGCGGAACGCACGTGAAGCATACCGGGGATATTTGGCATTTCAAAATTAAATCTGAGGGAGCTGTTGCCGCCGGGATTCGTAGGATAGAAGCAATTACTTCTGATGCTGTAAAGGATTTTTATTTTCAGAATAATAGAAGCTTGTTCGAAATCAAGGATTTACTGAACAATGCACAAGATCCCGTGAAAGCTGTTGAGACCTTACAGGCTGAAAATGCAAAATTGAAAAAAGAAGTTGAAACTTTATTGAAGGATAAGGCCAAAAACTTAAAAGGTGAGCTTTTGAATGAGCTCAAAGAAATAAATGGAATTCAATTCTTAGCTAAAAAGGTGGATTTGGATGCAGCAGGAATCAAAGATCTATCCTTTGAAATGGGGAATAATAAGAATAATCTCTTCTTGCTGTTCGGGACAGCGCAAAACGGCAAAGCATTGCTCTCCTGCTATATATCCAAGGAATTAGTAGCGGAAAAGAATTTGAATGCAGGAACTATTGTCCGTGAATTGGGTAAATACATCCAAGGTGGGGGTGGTGGCCAACCTTTCTTTGCGACGGCCGGCGGAAAGCATCCTGATGGGATTGCAGAAGCCCTGGTGAAGGCAAAAGATTATTTA
>CBDUKE010000138.1:0-5961 GCA_965367725.1 uncultured Maribacter sp.
CAAGCCCAGGATGCTAAGGTTGATGTTAAGGTAGAAACTGTTGAAATGAGCATCGTTACTTCTACTACTAACGAGAACACAGTGGCACGTTTGTACAAGTTCAAAAATTCTAGAGTAAAGAAAGCGTTATCTTTTACTACAAAAAGAAACAAAGCTAAATTGGCTTAACATAATACAATCCAATAGTAACAATCACTTATTTTTAACCGGTAATTCTTTGATTTCTTTTAGGTACAGGTCTTTATAGAATACCTCTGCACCTTCAGATTGTAGCATAATCCTTCCTGATGTTAGAGGTGTCTTATCAGTCATGATCCTGGAGTTATAGAGTCGCATTACTTCTTTACCGTTTACCATATGAATACTGGTATCACCGTAGGTGATTAACTCAACATCGTTCCATTTGCCATGTGGTCTTTCCGCATCAAATGCTTTGAACACCCTTCGTTTGGCTAAACTGTCATCCACTGCCGTCTGTAGTATCTGCGCCAGATAATAGGTTCTTAAAGGGGCGTTCTCTTTATAAATGTAATATTTGTCATCCTTGGGTATACTGGGAATATCTATTTCAACATCACCCACTGGCCAATAGTCACCCATATCACCTTGCTGAATCTGTAGTTCTTGCGAACTCATCCAATTATCGGCTGAACCCGGTGCACCAAAACCGTGGTATAAGAGACCACTATCCCTAGGGCCTTTCTCTCTGGGTGGGTGCATTTCCTCACCCCACTTTACTTTTAACTTCAAATGATAATTTTTATAATCCTTATCGGTATAGATCATGCCCCAAGCCACACCTGATATACGAATGGAATTGCCCTGGTTGGTTTCAACAACTTTAATTACGCCCAACGGATCGTTATCAATACCAAAAGGGGCGATGGTGTTGTCCAAACTGTCTTTGTCAATTAAATAAGGCGTTCCCAAATAAGTATGCCAACCTGAAAGGTCATTGCCGTTCCATAAAGACACCCAAGTATCTTTTGCGTTTTCTTCCTTTTTATTGGATTTACACGAAGCGAAAATAATTAGTAAGCATAAGATAGAAAGTGTCCTCATTTTCCAATGAATAAAATTGAATGAGAAGTTACCATAATTAATTTACTCTACCACCAGCTCTTTCAAAATCTCCCAAACATTATTGGCAAGGATTTTTTGTCCGGCTATGGTTGGGTGTATTCCGTCCTCTTGGTTCAATTCAGGATTTCCGGCAACATCATCCAATAAAAATGGAATCAAGGCGGCATTGTTCTTCTCTGCCAGTTCGGGAAAGATATTCCTGAATTCAGAAGTGTATACTTTTCCCATATTGGGTGGAATCTGCATACCGGCCAGAACTATTTTTGTGTTGGGGTTTTTTTCTTGAACTGTTTCAATAATCGCTTGAAGATTTTTTCGGGTTTCTTCCAATGGTATTCCGCGTAGACCATCGTTTGCCCCTAGCTCTAAAACAAAAATATCCACTTTTTGACTAAGTACCCAGCTCAATCTATTTTTTCCACTGGCGGTTGTTTCACCACTAAGTCCTGCGTTAATAACCTCATAATCCAATTGCAATGAATCCAGTTTATTTTGGATAACAGCAGGGAATGCGTCTTTGGGATCCAATCCCATACCTGCAGTAAGACTATTGCCAAAGAACAAGATGACCTTACTAGCCGTTACTACAGAAGACCCACCTTCATCAATTGCCGATTCGGTAGTCGTGCTTTCAACTTGTTTTTTGGTCTTATCTCCACAAGAGACCAAAAGAAAAAATAACAAAAAATAACTAAACTTTAAGATGGTATGCATAGGTATGTAACTAATATATCAAATTCATTTTCTTAATTTGCCGCCTTTGGCCAAATTAAACTTTAAAATTGGAATATGGCAAAGATATTAAACGTTCGTAATCTAAGAAAAACGTATACGAGTGGTTCTAAGGCATTGACAGTACTGGACGATATTACTTTTGATATAGAGTCGGGTGATACTTTTGCCATTGTGGGGCCGTCTGGTAGTGGTAAAACTACTTTGTTGGGGCTTTGTGCTGGACTTGATCAACCGGATTCTGGAGTTATTGAACTCTGCGGATCTGACCTTAGTGATATGAGCGAAGATGAAAGAGCATTGTTGAGAAATAACAATGTTGGTTTTATTTTTCAGGATTTTCAATTACTACCTACGCTTACTGCATTGGAAAATGTTAGTGTTCCGTTGGAATTACAGGGAGCAAAAAACGCCGCAAAAGTGGCTTTGGAACTTTTGGGCAAAGTGGGACTTGCAGAACGCTCGCATCATTATCCCTCGCAGCTTTCTGGGGGTGAACAGCAGCGTGTTGCCTTGGCTAGGGCTTTTAGCAATAGTCCATCTATCTTATTTGCGGATGAACCCACAGGAAACCTTGATGAGGAAACGGGGGAGAAAGTAGTACAATTGCTTTTTGATCTTAACCAAGAGGCAGGTACAACGCTGGTTATTGTGACCCATGATCTTGATTTAGCAGAAAGAAACCAGCACATACTGAGATTGAAGGGTGGGAAAATAGTAACAAACGAAAGTACGGTACACCTGTGATAAAAAATTTAAAAAATAAAAACAAAGCAGGCCTCAATTGGCTTCTTAAAATGGCTTGGCGAGATGGCAAGGCCAGTGGTCGTAGATTATTCCTCTTTATGGCATCGATTATTTTAGGCATTGCTGCTGTTGTTTCAATTCAATCCTTCAGTGAAAATCTAAAACGAAATATTACTTTACAATCCAAGGCCCTTATGGGTGCCGACTATAAAATTGATAGCGATCAATTGCCTAATGAAAAGGTACAGGGAATAATTGACTCTTTAGGCGGGGCGGCGGGTATGGAAGTGAAATTTGTTTCAATGGCTGCTTTTTCAAAAAGAAACGCTACCAAATTAGTACAAGTACGGGGTATAGCGGGTAATTTCCCGATATATGGTAAGTTAGAGACCGAGCCCTTTGCTGCGGCAAAAGAGTACGATAGCGGTAACGGCGCCTTGGTAGATGCTACTTTAATGCTACAATTTAAGTTGCAGCCAGGCGATAGCGTCAAAATTGGAGAATTGAACTTTCCCATTATTGGGTCGTTGAAATCCGCACCGGGTAGCACGGCCGTATCGGCATCTGTAGCACCTCCTGTTATAATTCCATATCGTTTTATTGATGATACAGAACTCTTGCAAAAGGGGAGTAGGGTTGGGTATAACTACTATTTTATGGCCGAATCCACTACAGATTTGGAAAAAATATACAAAGAAGTCGATCCGGTACTCGACGTAGAAAACGCTGACATGGATACCCATACCCAAACCAGTGAAAGATTAGGCCGTAGATACGAAAATGTTGGCAAGTTTATGAATTTGGTAGCGTTCATTGCCTTATTATTAGGTTGTGTGGGTATCGCCAGTTCTGTACATATTTATATAAAGGAAAAACTGCGTGCAGTGGCTGTTCTTAAGTGCTTGGGAGCGAGTCGAAAACAGACATTCTTAATTTACCTTATCCAAATAGCGGGAATGGGATTGTTGGGGGGACTTTTGGGAACTATGATAGGGGTATCGCTTCAACAGCTTTTTCCTTTAATACTAGCGGATTTTTTACCCTTCGAGGTTCAGATATCATTCTCTTTGCAACCTGTTTTGTTGGGGTTATTATTGGGTATTTTTATGTCGGTGCTATTTGCATTGACTCCATTGTTAAGTACCTGGTATGTTTCACCCTTACAAGTATTGCGTATTCAGGAACAGGATAATGCCAAATCGCGAAAAGCTTCTTTTTTGGTGCTACTGACCATTCTTCTTTTTATCTTTTTGTTTTCGCTTTGGCTACTTGAAAGCTGGCAGATGGCCTTGGCATTTGTAGTGGGGATTTTAGTGACCTTTTTAGTATTATCAGGGATTGCAACCTTATTTATGAAAGGGATAAAAAAGTATTTTCCAACATCCTGGGGTTTTATTGCTCGTCAAAGTTTGCTAAATCTTTTTAGACCCAATAACCAAACAATGGTTCTGATTTTGGCGATAGGGGTTGGTACTTTTCTCATTAGCACACTGTATTTTACCAAAGACATTCTCTTGGAAAAAACGGCCTTGGATAGCAGTAACGAAAGTCCTAATATAATTTTACTCGATGTACAGACCGATCAAAAAGATGCTGTAGTAAATAGTATTACTCCTATGGGCCTGCAGGTCATTGATAATATTCCCATAGTTACTATGCGGGTACATAGTATCAATGGGAAGGCTGTGAATGATATGCGTTTGGACAGTATAACCACCATGAACAAATGGATATTGTATCACGAGTTTAGGGTCACATATCGCGATTCGTTGATTGCTTCAGAAACTTTGATTGATGGAAATTGGATTCCGAAAACCACTGCTGTTGACGGACCAATCCCTATTTCATTGTCAGACAATGTGGCCAAAGATGCCCAAGTGGTTATTGGTGATAGCATGGTCTTCAATGTGCAAGGGGTCCTTATGGAAACTGTCGTTAGTAGCATCCGTGAGGTAGATTGGGGCCGTATGCAGTTGAATTTCTCCATTGTATTTCCGAAAGGGGTATTGGAGAATGCCCCCCAGTTCAATGTTTTGTCAACTAATGTGCCAGATGAAAGTACTTCGGCCCAATTACAACAAGAGCTTGTGGGCAAGTTTCCGAATATCTCCATTATTGACTTAAGGCAGGTCATAACTATTATTGAGCGTATCTTGGATAAAATTTCATGGGCAATCAACTTTATGGCAGTGTTCAGTATTCTGACGGGTATTATTGTTTTGATAGGTTCGGTACGAAACAGTAAGTACCAACGTATCAAAGAGAGTGTTTTGTTGCGTACGATCGGTGCGCGTAGTGTGCAGATTATGAAAATTACAGCTTTGGAGTATTTATACTTGGGCGTATTAGGAAGTAGTATCGGTATTTTACTTTCGTTGGTGGGAAGTCAGCTACTGGCTGTATTCGTGTTTAAATCACCGTTCACACCTGCCTTAGAGCCTTTTTTAATACTATTACCGGGAATATCCCTATTGGTATTGGTCATAGGTTTGGCAAACAGTAGAAGTGTTATTAGTAGTCCACCTTTACAAGTTCTTCGCAAAGAGGCAAAATGATTTTTTAACAGAATTGTTATTAGTTTTATCAGATAGGAATCAATCGGTCATAGCATTTCTTGCGGCTACACCTTAGGATAAAACTAAATTTTTGTTGCTTTTTTAGTTTTTGTATTCCTGTTCTTACTATTTGGATAGGATGAAATGTATAAAAAATCCGATAAAGTGTGTTAACAAAAAGTGGATTTGCACGATAAAAGTGTGTAATTCAACGATAAAATTACGCTTTATCGATGAAATCATCCTTTTGGTCGAATAAAACCGAGGGAAAATGAAGGATTGAAGGTTATCACTGTAACCAAATTAACTACAAACTATGCGAATCCTTTTCTTTGTAACCGTTTTTCTATGTACGGGCCTTGTTTCCCATGCCCAAGACAAAAGCCCTGAAAAGCTATTTATTACAACAGAAAAGGATTTCGCACTAGCTAATACGCAATCCCCGCAAGTCCTTATTACTTTGAATAAGTCTGGACAACCAGAAAAGGTTGATACAGCAAGTATCTATAAGTATAGGAATACCATGATTAAAAGAGCCCTATCGTTTATGACAAAAAGGGGTAAGCCTAAATTGGCTTAGAAAGTGGTATAATCAGCACAAAATTCACACTGAATTCACAGTAGGCTCTGTTTCTAAATACTCTAGTTGAAGAATCGATGCTCTTCTACTCCATAAAGTCTTAGCTCACATATATTTCCTATTTTCTCCATTACTTTTTAAAATACACAGCAGGTTCAACGGGAATAAGGGCATCATTCGCCCCCAAAAAGATAATCCTTGTTGGTGCACCATTTATTATTATGCATAGGTTAGAAGCCTTTATAGGCATCCCAATGCTATCAT
>CBDUKE010000139.1:0-5922 GCA_965367725.1 uncultured Maribacter sp.
CATGGTTTGATCCCCATTCCTCCCTTGATCGTAATAGCCGTATTTCCATAGCATTCCAATACCGATCATATTCTGTTTGAGTTCAAAAGCAGAACGCATGTGCGAACCGGCTAAAAATCCCAATCCGCCGGAATAAATCTTTAGTGCCTGATGAATGCCAAATTCCATACTGAAATAGGCGACTTTCTTTTTAAATTCCTTAGCAGGGGTGTATGGCTTGGGCCATTGGTTATATTCTGATGTCATATTTTTACATTTTTAAAGATGCAAAATTAATGAATTTGCTCCTTAAAGAAGGTGCGAAATGCCAAAAAGTAACTGAAAATTTAATATTGACTGATGCCTTTACTAATTATTTGCCATCATCTTTATAATACAACATCAAAGAAGTAGTAAAAAGAGAGATAAGCACTGTATTAATGACTAAAAGTAAAATCTTTAACTGCTGATTTATTTATAGCTATTTGATTTTGAGGAGCACTACATCAGTCATTCCCTTATTTTGAAGATTGGGGAAATCTTTACTGGCACTTTCGCCAACGACAAGAACGCTTTTATCCGTATTTTCAATGACATCGAAACCATAATCCAAATCGGTCCCACCAAAGGTTTGCTGCCAAATTATCGTTCCATTATTATCGGTCTTAATCAACCATAGATCATTTTCACCCATATTGGCATTAGCATCAATATCTGAGCTTTTGGAGTTTCCGGCAATAAGGAAACCTCCATCCCTACTGGTATACACACCTTGCGCAGCATCGAACTGGGTGCCGCCAAAGGTTTTTTCCCATAAAAGATTGCCGTTATCAGCTAACTTGATCAACCAAACATCTGACTCCCCATTATTTTTCGAAACATCGGTATCATTACTGAAGGTATTACCAGTAATAACATAGCCATTATCGGTTGTTTTGGCAATATCATAGGCTATTTCTATGCCCGATCCACCAAAGGAACGTTCCCATTCCAAATCACCTGTACTTGAGATTTTTACAACCCAAAAATCATAGCTGCCCTTAGTATCACTAATATCAAAATCATCGCTTTCTGAAAATCCCGCCATTACAAATCCGCCGTCATTGGACTGTACCACGGCATGTGCCCTATCATTATTGGTACCCCCAAAGTATTTACGCCATTGAATATTGCCCTGGGCATCGATTTTTGTGCCCCAAAACTCCCCAACACCATGGCGTGTCAGAAATTGCCCTTTTTCATCGTACCCATCAGCTCGGGCCGCCGTAATATCCAAAAAACCAATAAAGAAGAAGCCCCCATCTTGGGTTTGTATGATATCATAGGAATGGTCATGCCCAGAAAAGCCAAAACTTTTTTCCCATTCTATGCTGCCTAAAGCATCTAATTTTACAATCCAATTGTCATGAAAACCTTCATTATTACTACCATCCCCATCATCGCTCATGGCATAGCCAGTAAGAATATAACCTCCGTCCTTGGTCTGGGCCAAAGACTGACCTCGATCATCCTTGCTTCCCCCATACGTTTTATTCCATTCCAAGTTACCAGCTTGATCTAACTTTAAAAGCCAATAATCATTTACGGCAGTTGTCTTGCCTACTATATCACCATCCAGGCTATTGGAAAATCCTAAAATGGCATAGCCCCCATCAGAAGTTGTAATGATTGCTTGGGCAGTTTCCTCCCCCGAACCTCCAAAATTCTTAACCCATTCCACTTCCCCGTGAAATTCAATTTGCGTTTCAGGCTCTAGCACAATGCTATTCTCGCCGTCGGTTGAACAGCTAAAAAAGGCTAGTACCAAAAATAGGATGAAAATCTTTCGCATTATTCTGACTTTTTAATGACAAACAAACCGGAGTCGATATCACTTGCAATGATCTTGCCGCTTGCGAAATAGGGATACACGCTCCACACCCCATCAAAACCAGCACTGTTGCTTGCGGGATAGGTATCAAAAAAACCTGCTTCAGATATAGTTTTGTTCGCAATGTCAGAAATATCCAATACACGAACCCCAGCCCTATAATTGGCCAAGAAGTATTGGTCTTCTTTCACATAACCGTTGTGATCAATGGCCGTGGTCTCCCCAGAATAAGAAGTATGCAAAATGGGGTTGTCTAAATCGGAAAGGTCGAACACCAAGGTGCGGGAGTCGAAACCAAAATTCACTTCATCCAACTCATCCCCAACAATAAAGTAACGTTGATCTTCAGTAAACCATCCTTGATGCGTATAGGCAAGATTGGCATAACGAAAAGTCGATATCGATTCGGGATTTTCCTTGTCCGTAATATCAACTATGGCTACTTGACTTTCATTAGCCCCAATAAATATCTCGGCACCAGCGTAATCTGCATCAGGACCATTATAGGTAATCACTTGGGCGTCATGGGAATAGCCGTTCATACCATAGCCACCTGCTGAAACCGGATTTTTTAAATCCTGTAAATCCACAAAATGAACCCCTCCATTAAATTCATCATCCCTTGCAGTCCCTACGGCATAGGCATAGCCAGTATCTTCATTGATTACCACATTATGTGCATTACCAAAACCTGTGTAACGCCCATCAGCATCAAAGGTTTTCGGTGTATCGGTAACATTGCGCAAGTGGGTCAAGTCGAAAACCTGCATACCATGACCGTCGGCCTCAGAAACAATATAAGCATGATCTTGATACACTTTAATATCGCGCCAGGAACTGGAACTGGTGGCGGAAGGTAATTTTCCCAAATAGATAAGGTTATCTGTATCGGTAATATCCACAAAGGCTGTGGCATTATCAAGCCCCATAAGGGCATATTCCTTATTCGTGGTGGGGTCTGTCCACCCCCATACATCATTTCCTGCAGTGGCACCGAATTCGGAAAGTGAAATGCTACCCAATAAATCGTACCCATTACAGGGGTAAATCCCAGCCATACCATTTTCACATGGCGTAAAACCAACCGAAGGCTCAGGATCTAATTGATCGTTATTATCAGCATCGCCATCGTCATTGGAACATCCATAAAAAATAAGGGTAATAACAAAAAGCAGGTAGAACTTATTCTTGAACATAGCATTGATTTTAGTTCTTTTCTTCCAAAGATAAGATTAATATAATTTCCTTCTTATTTTTGCAGGATGCTAGAAGAAAAAAATCAAGAAAAAACGGACTTGGAAGCCATGGGAGAATTTGGGCTAATTGAACATTTGACCCAAGACTTCCCCATAAACCATAAATCGACCATAAAAGGCATTGGTGATGATGCCGCAGTACTTGATTTTAAAGGAATGCAAACTGTAGTTTCCACAGATCTTTTGATTGAAGGTGTACACTTTGACCTTAGTTATATGCCCTTAAAACATTTGGGGTACAAAGCCGTGATGGTAAACCTATCGGATATTTATGCCATGAATGCCAAGGCTACGCAGATAACGGTTTCCCTGGCAGTCTCGAACCGATTTCCGTTGGAGGCATTGGAAGAGCTCTATGCAGGAATCGCAATGGCAACCAAAATGTACAATGTTGATTTAGTAGGAGGTGATACAACCTCATCAACCACGGGTTTGATAATATGTATAACCGCAATCGGTGAAGCAAAAGCTGACGAAATTGTCTATCGTGATGGCGCTAAAGCAAATGATTTATTGGTAGTGACTGGTGATTTAGGCGGTGCTTATATGGGCTTACAAGTTTTGGAGCGCGAAAAGGAGGTCTTTAAAGTAAACCCAAACAACCAACCTGATTTGGAACCTTATTCCTATATCGTGGAAAGGCAATTGAAGCCGGAGGCTAGAAAAGACATTCAGGAATTATTGGCTAAATTGGATGTTCACCCAACTTCTATGATCGATATAAGTGACGGACTTTCCTCTGAGATTTTACATTTATGCAAACATAGCAAAGTGGGTTGTAATCTTTTTGAAGATAAAATTCCGTTAGACCCCACGGTAATTTCTGCTTGTGAGGAATTTAAGATGGATGGAACTTTAGTCGCTTTAAGTGGCGGGGAGGATTATGAACTGTTGTTCACTTTAGACCAAAAAGAATTCCCGAAAATAAAGGGCAATCCTAACTTAACAGTCGTGGGGCACATGACTGATGAGAACGAAGGCGCTCACTTAATTTCCAGGAATAACTCTAAAATTCCATTGACCGCTCAGGGTTGGAATTCATTTGCCAAAACATAATTAGGCCGCGTGATCCGCGGTTCTATGTCGTCTTTGATATATATCTTCTAAAGTCTTATTAATATCCTGTAACTCGGGGGTCAAAACAGAAAGATTACCAGTAACATCCGTGGTCACTTCTTTGCCACAATGAATGCATTCGTATTCTTTGATGTGTTGGGTAATTTTTTTGGAGACGGAGTAGTGGTGTCCAAAAATTTGGCATATTACTTTTTTCATGATGTAGGTTTTAGGCAAACATTTATTGGGATTTGGGGGGCCTAATAATTGCTAATAATTTGGGTTTGTTTAAATCAAAAAAGTGATATATGAAACACTTTATACTACAACGTGCTCTTCCTGTTTTTTATTGGGGATAAGCAAAGATTTGATCCAAAAATTCGTTGAACTGCATTCTATTCGACAAACGGTTAATTTATTCCGATGAAATGCATAATTGTCTTTTGCTCTTTTTGCTTTATATTACCGACGAAATTACCGGTCATGAATAAAACCAAAGAAACCCTAGTAATTGCCTTTGCCCTTTTTTCACTTTTCTTCGGAGCAGGAAATTTAATACTACCGCCACAACTCGGATTTAAATCTGGCGAATTCTGGTGGTTGGTAACCTTGGGGTTTTGTTTGTCCGCTGTTTTGATTCCCATTTTAGGCATATTGGCCCATGCCAAGTTACAGGGCACTATCTTCGATTTTGGAAAGAAAGTATCGCCCACCTTTGCCTTGGTATATTCCTTTACTATTTATGCCATCTCAATAGCGTTACCTTCACCACGTACGGCATCGGTGACCCACGAAATAGCGATACAGCCTTTTTTTGATACTCCTTATATAGTTACAAGCATTATCTATTTTGCTTTGGTATATGTCTTTGTGATGAACCGTTCCAAAATATTGAATGTAATAGGTAAAGTATTGACACCTGCCATCATTATCATTCTGTTATTGATCATGGGTATTGCCACCTTTTCGTATGCCTTTGACTTTGGTACTACTGTTTTTACCAACCCTTTTACTGATGGCATTTTGGAAGGCTACCAGACTTTTGACGCCATAGGTGCGGTTGTGGTAGGCGGTGTCATTATCATTAGTATTAATCTTAAAAAGAAGGATGCTTCTTACGAAGAGAAAAAAACATTGATTCGCCGAGCTGGTTGGCTGGCGGGTTTGGGCTTGTTTTTAATCTATGCCGGACTCATCTTTACCGGTGGGCTAATGCATAATGAATTTGATGCCGACATTTCGCGTACCGCATTACTGAATGGTATTAGTATAAAGACCTTGGGTAATACGGCCAATCTGTTTTTAAGCATACTGGTAAGCTTGGCCTGTTTTACCACGGCCGTGGGTATAGTTACGGGTACTGCCGATTTTATGAAATACCGGTTTGGTGAATCCCAAAAGGCCTATACAATCACAGCCATCATCGGTTGTTTGTTAGGAGTGGTCATGGGGCAATTTAACGTTGGCTACATCATTGTAGTGGCCGTCCCAGCTCTGGCGCTTGTTTATCCAGTGACTATTGTTTTGATTATACTCAACGTTGTTCCCAATAAATATGCGTCTTCAAATATTTTTAAATTGGTGGTGGGTACCACACTCTTGTTCAGCCTTCCTGAATTTATCCATTACGGATTAGGCCCTTTTGATATAGGTTTTGGGGGCGTTAAAAATGCCTTTTCCTGGGTGCCCTTAAGTAATTTTGGTTTAGGCTGGGTATTACCTGCTTTAACAGTTTTTATTTTGGCGAATTTGCTGAGGAAA
>CBDUKE010000140.1:0-5897 GCA_965367725.1 uncultured Maribacter sp.
GCATAATACGCATACCTTACTTTTACATCATCGCGGATACTCTTTCTGATTTTTGAAGCCGACTGTATCGCTTTTTGGTAATGTACCCCTTCCATCTCCAAACCAATGACATTCCAGGTGGACTTATGAAAAAATTTCAAAATGTCCCTATTCTGTAAGGATGTTCCCAAAACTGTTACCATGGTACCTTCATAAACCTCCAATCCATATCCTTCAAAGTCCTTTGCGGATAATTCATTTTTAAAAGGGTAATTATCAGACGTTCCTTCAAAAATATGTGCCGTAGGTATCATTAAATCGCCTTTGCCCCCTTCTAGAATACCTGCCTTCCCCATTATGGATATTGATGCCACATCAAGAAAAACATCCCCTTTTTTCTTGCTTTTATAGGGCTTCAACAACTCGTCAATGGTTTCATAGGCCTGTTCCCCAAAGGCATAGTCCATCACAAAGATAATAGGTTTTTCATCATCTGGAATACCCTTTGATAAATCGTAACAACAGGCATCTTCGCCCAATTTGCCCATATCAAAAATCTGAACGTCAATATTAGTGCCCGAAACATCGTCAATGGCAATCATTCCATTCTTCTTAGCCATTGCATTCACTTTTTGCTGTAACCCAATATTTCGAGGAGAGCTCAAGGCCTTATAGATTTCCAAGGAACCATTATTGGGATATTCATTGGCCAATGCCTTTTTAGCGAACAAGGAATTCATTACGCTATGCATATTGGCACTGATAATATGCACCGGTCTGGATAGTAAATTGTTTTTTGCCATTACTTCTTTAATGGTATTGGCCCAACGTTCCCCATGAATGTGGTGTCCCAGTCTTTCGCGCAAAAGCGAAGTAAAGGTAATTGCCCTTTTATTTCCGGTGACTTCTTCTTCAATAGCCAATTTACCCATCCAGTAGATAATATGCAGCAACCTCTCTGGATTCTTTTTAGTCCCAAACTTCTTATAAAACTCCAATACCTCTTCAAATGATCGGTTTAAGATATTTGCTGTATGTATCAATGCAACTTCGCGCTCCGCTTGTGTAAGTTTTTGCTTTTTTGCCGCTGATTCAAGTTTGTCCCAGTCGCGGATGGTCTTATCAGTGTCTTCTATAAGTACACGCTTGGAGATTTTGTATGATTCGATGAATAAAAATGTAAGATGTGTAAGAATATCATAGATATCGGAGCGACCCCGGGTAATCTCAATATTCATCTGTTCCTCATCGATTCGATAACAGTTTCTTCTTCTTTTAGGTGGAATTATAGGATCAAAATGCGATTTACCATAGCCCTCATCAGAGGTTAGGTTGATAAATCTGCATTGTTCTATACCCTCAGGAAGGCGTTCCAAAACATAGACAAGTCCGTTTAATTCGGTTTTTTCTTCGGTTATTGAACCATAAATCTCAGGGCGCAATTGCAATAGGGCGTTCCTTAAGGTTTCTCCTGAAATACCCATTGGTTTATAGAATCCACGGTTGAATAAGTGTCGCATGGTAATATACAAACGCTCAATGGCATTGGTAGATTCTTGCGCTCTCGTAGTATCAGTTCTTTTGATCATAAAGAAAGTTCATGCAAAATTACAATTTATATTCATGAAAAATAATCTGTAGCCTCAAGTATAATATGTAGTCTAGTCCGCTGCTGAAAACACTGATAAGGCATCGGCTACTTTGCGGTCATTTGAAAGACGCTGTACTTTGTTTTGCCCTCCCAATTTGCCAATTGACTTCATGTATTCCTGAAATCCCCCGATTTTTATTGGCTGTATTTTTAAGGTCTGCAGTATTTTACCATCAATCAAATCAAAATAATAACTATTCTGTTTTTGTATGGAAGTATCCAAAATTTGAATAAATCGGTCCATATCTGTGGGTATTCTCTCAAATTCCACCAGCCATTCATGATAGGGGAGTTCTTCACCCTCTGGAGTTATCTGCGGGGCAACTGTAAATTCATTTATCCTGGCATCAGTTGCTTGAACCGCCTCTTGCATGGCTTCTTCTACTTCTTTGGCAATTACATGCTCCCCAAAGGCCGAAATAAAATGCTTGATTCTCCCTGAGACTATTATTTTATAGGGTTTTAAAGAAATAAACTGAACGGTATCTCCTAGATTATAGGCCCATAATCCCGCATTGGTAGAAATAATCATCACATAATTCACTCCAATTTCAATATCCTTCAAGGTAAGCCTCTTTCTATCCTCATCAAAAAATTCATCCGCTTTGACAAATTCATAAAAAATTCCTGAATTCAAGAGCAATAGCATTCCTTTTTCGGTTTGCGAATCTTGATACGCAAAAAAACCTTCACTGGCTGGGAAAAGCTCTATACTATCTACCTTTCTGCCAATCAGGTTTTCGAATTTGGCTCGATAGGGTTCATAATTTACCCCACCGTAAATGAACAATTGAAAGTTTTTGAATAATTCGCCAACTTTTTTATTGCCTTTTGTACTTAATTTTTCAAAATACATCTGTACCCATGATGGTATCCCCGCTATTACGGTCATATTCTCATTTATGGTCTCATCAACAATGGCATCTACCTTGGTTTCCCAATCATCGATACAATTGGTTTCCCAACTTGGCAGTCGATTTTTTTGAAGATAGTTGGGCACATAATGTGCAGAAATCCCCGAAAGTCTACCTAGTTTTATTCCGTTTTTCTCGTCGAGTTCGGGACTTCCCTGTAGAAATATCCATCTTCCGTCTACAAAATCAACGTTTCCCGTCTCATTAATATAGTTGAGAATAGCATTCCTAGAGGCTTCAACTTGATGTGTTATGGACATTTTTGTAATCGGAATATACTTTGCGCCAGAAGTTGTCCCGGAAGTTTTAGCAAAATATACCGGTTTTCCAGGCCAAAGAATATCAGAATCGCCGGCTACAACTTTTTCCACATAGTGCTTGAGTTCTTCATAATCCCGGATAGGTATGTTTTTCACAAAATCTGCATGGTTGGTAATTTCTCCAAAACTGTGGTCTTTTCCAAAAAGTGTATTGGCTGCGGTATTGATCAGTTCATTAAATACCTTTTCCTGGGTTCCTAGGGGGTTGTTGACCCATTTAGCAGTTTTCCTGGCTACACGCCTGGCGAAAATTTTGGCAGCATACGATTTTATTGACATAACGGGTTCATTACTTAAAATCTATAAAATCCAATGGGTTTACAGGATTTCCATTATCCCACAATTCAAAATGCAAATGGGGTCCAGTCGTAAATTCACCCGTATTGCCAACTGAGGCAATCACTTCTCCTGCACGAACGATCTCGCCTTGTGATTTGTTTAATGACCCATTGTGTTTGTAAACACTCAATAGTCCGTCTTTATGTTCCAATATGATTACATAACCCGTTTCTGATGTCCATTCGGCAAAAATGACAATACCATTGGCTACCGCTTTTATTGGGGTATCTTTTGGCGCAACAATATCTACAGCATAATGCTTTTTATCTCTATTATATTTTTCAGAAATAGTGCCGCTTAAGGGTGGAAATAGTCCCAGGTTGGACTTGTCGCTGTTTTTTTCAAACAAATTATACTTGTCTTCCAAGGCCACTTCTGCCCTAAGTAAGGAATCTTCTTTGATCGGATTCAGATCAACACTTGAAGGATCTATTTTAAATTGCTCGAACAATGAATCCCGATTAATCTCGGTATTTTCAATATCGCCCCTAAGTACCATTCTAATATTATCTAAATACCTATTGGTATAATTTAAGGTGTTCACAAGTGAATCCGTTTTATAGGTAAGTTCAGTAGCCTGTCTCTTTAATTTGGTGGAAGAATAACCAGGGATATATTCACGTAGCGGTGTAAAAGCAATAAGTAATATTGTAAGTCCAATTAAACCAATGATACAAAGTGATCCCGTAACAAAAACGTTTAATCGGCTTAATTTAAAACTTATTTTTTCTTCAAAAGTACTTTCATTAAGGATTACCAGGCGATACTTATGAAGCAGCTTTCTTTTGATATCCTTTCTTTTTTTTACTTTTTTAGCCATTGTACGCAAAGATAAACTTAGTATTCAATTTTAAATAGCTTTTTTTATTACATATCAATAATATCCACATTACATTTAGATACGAATTATATTGAAATCCAGTTCATGCAATTAAAAAAAAGCTCTTACGTTAATATTAACAGCAAACTAATAACTTTTTAGTACCTTTGTAATCCATAAAATCATAAATTATGACAGCTTCACATATATTTTTAGCAATAGGGCCATGGCAAATAGCAATCGTTGTTCTGGTTGTACTTCTTTTATTTGGTGGTAAAAAGATTCCAGAACTTATGCGTGGTCTTGGCAGTGGTATTAAGGAATTCAAAGATGCTTCCAAAGAAGATGAAAATATTGAGGAAAACAACGAAAAATAGCACCCTCAAATAAAATAGTATTACAACACCCTTTTAGGGTGTTTTTTTTACTTTATAATCAATTTATACCTTTTGGTTTATTATTGTTTTTGCTACGGTTTCATGCGGAAAACGATATGATAATATGCTCTTACATCCATTTTCGGGCTTTGCCTATCCCCCTAAATATTTGGTGTCCATCGACAAAAAGCAGCATTACACGACAAAAAACATCACTTTCACAACAAAAAATATTAATACCATATAGGAACTGCTAGTTTCGTCGTTAAATGGTATTAGTGAAGGATTTTTATAAACAAATTACACCTAGGACAGTTTTCGTTTATACCCACACTCTTACTCTAGCTTTAAAACCATGAGAATAACTGCAGAAAAGCTTCTAACATACTGCTTTTTATCACTGACTTTGAGTCTTAGTGCTCGAACATATACCAAACCCAGCCTTATTGATGTTAAGGCCAATGTATCCAATACTCATAAATTCGAGGGGTCTAATATGAAGGCAACGGTGCTTACCACAACGCCTACGGCATTTGTTGAAGCCGCCCGGAAAAACAATATACCACAAAGGGAGTTTAAGGATTTAAAAGGACTGAAAAACGGATACTACGTTATTGCCGGTGTTTTTGGAGAAATTGCGAATGCTAAAAAGGCCGTCTACCGGTTAAAGAAAAAGGGTTTCGAGACCAATTACATTGCAGTAGCTGAAAGTGGCCTGAATTATGTTTATTTAAACTACCATGAAAAATGGGAAAACGCCATTAAGGCTTGTAACAATCAATTTAATGGAAAATTTTTGGATGATGTTTGGATATTGAACGCCCAAAGCAAATCTAATCTAGATGCCAATCAACATTACAAGACCAATAGCACCAAAGTTGCCATAAATTCTGCTGCTACTTTTGGGAAAAATGAGAAACATCGTAAGGTTGAACGAAAATCGTTTTTGAAAACAGCAAAGGAACATAATATTTCCACTAGGAAATTTAGCAACCTAAAAGGAGTAAATAGTGGTTATTATATTATATCTGGAGTCTACGGGGAAGAAAACAATGCCAAGAAAATGGCGAATGGATTAAAGAAAAAAGGATTTGAAGCTGATTATTTCCCAAATTCAAAGAACAACCTCAACTATACATTTTTGGAATACCACAAAAATTGGGAAAATGCCATAATTCCAATCAAATCGAATTTCAATGGCTCCTTTAAAGGTAAGGTGTGGATTTTACATGTAGAAAATAAACCAATTAAGGAAAAGACTGTTGAAGTAAGTCAAAAATCATTTGTACAGATAGCTAAGGAGAACGATATTTCAACAAGGAAGTTGAGTGACTTAAAAGGAGTAAAAAACGGCTATTACATCATATCTGGAGTTTACGGGGATGAAAGCAATGCCAAGAAAATGGCGAATGGCTTGAAGAGAAAAGGATTTGAAGCCGATTACTTCCCAAATTCAAAGAACAACCTCAACTATACATTTTTGGAATACCACAAAAA
>CBDUKE010000141.1:0-5791 GCA_965367725.1 uncultured Maribacter sp.
ACCCCTCCTTGTTCAAGGAGGGAACCTGAATCCCAACCATCATAAAAAGTGAAAGACAGCTAATAATACAATAAAAGGTGACTATTTAGAGTTCAGTAATAACAACTCGAATATAACCTTCATCACCAAAAATAATATGGGAACAAAAGCTATTTTAATACTGTTACTCATATCAATAATATCTTGCTCAAAAGAGAATGATGAAATCAATGAAACAATAATATTTCCTTAATTTGTCCGAAAACATGTCTATTGGATAATTTAGGACATTCATGCCAAATGGGTTAATTAGTTTTCAGATTTAAAGCTAAAGACTTAAAAATATTTTGAACTCATGAAAATAATATTACAAATTTCGATTGTAATATTTTGTCTAAGCACACTTTCGTGTACACATTCAGACAATCGAATTCCAACTATTGTAAAGGGTAAAGCAAGGGATGTAGCACGTAATATTCCATCTCCCGGATTAAAAGTTTTTGTTTATGGATATGGTCTTTCAAGTAGTACAAATTTTGGGGGTTTGGCCGGCTTTGATTTTATGGTGATTGATTCGACCGTAACGGATGTTACAGGTAATTTTGAAATGGAATTCAATCATAAACCGGACTACACACATTATTTGGGTTTTGCCGACCCCTTTCCTGATACATTTAACTACTATGCGGATGTCATTGCCGATTCGGCAATGATTGTACAAGAAGAGGTCAATATAAGAGATGTAAATGCCTGGAAACCTGTCGTTCTTCAATTAGAGTTGAGTATATCTAATAATACAAGCCCCGATTTAATCATTCAGAATGAAACCTTGCCAAGAAATGATTACTTTTTTGGGGCGATCATTGTTCACGAGCAACAAATTGATACCACGGTATATTTACCGGCAAAACCTAATGCAGAACATCGTATTGGTATCAATTATAAAACAGGACCACATAACGAAGTAAATCATACGCGATACGAATTTCTCCAAACAGCCCTGCAGGATACCTTGAAAATCAACTACATGATTGATTGTTCTACCTTTTAAATGCTCTAAAGTATATGCTAATTTTTGCACTAAAATAAGTATCCCAATTAATAGTAGAGAAGTACTTGTTAGTAGGTTTGCTTATCATAGGGACAGTACACTGGAATGACAAAGCCAATTAATTTGTACCGAGCCGTTCCCGCTCAATTTTATCAATATCCCGTTGATTGTCCTCCAATCTAAAATTACCAAAGTTCACGGTAAGTCCCAAACGTATGTATTGCGTTTCTGGTAGTGCAAAATAAGAATTGTCCTGATTCAGGTATTTGGAATAAACACGACTATTGGCTTTGTTCAATAGATCATTTACCTGTAAACTGATCAAGGCCCTTTTGTTCCAAAGGGTTTTTCTTAGGCCAAGGGTAATGTTGGTTGTTTCTTCCTGCTTGTATGATCCTTCCAAAAATCCGGATAAGTAAGTTACCCCTAATTCTCCTTTAAAAGTCCCGTCTTTTGATAGGCTAAAGTAATTGGTAAGATCAATGTAACCCCCATTTACGTTATTAGTAACTATTTGATTATTGCTTTCTAGGGCAACAAAGGTCTCGTCTTCGTGAAAGATGGAAATATAACTATAAAGATACCACCAATCCGTTGCTGATTTTCCATAATTGAAATCGAACCCGTACGAGGTGCTTTCCAACACATTTTGGGTAATATCGCGAAGAATAAAGTTTTCATTGTCTTGAAAGGCAAGTGTAGAAATATAACTGCCATTATCCCTATAATAAAAATCAAAAAAGAATTCCCCTTTCAAAGTATAGTTTAAATTGAAGTTATGGTTAAAATTGGGGAGCAGATTTGGGTTGCCCTCGCTAAAATTATTTTCATTGATATAATATCTGAACGGATTTAAATCCTCATATCTTGGCCTGGTCAGTTTTCGTGAATAATCAAAAGACAAACTGTGATTCCCGTGTAGGGAATATAACAGATAGAAGGTGGGAAAAAGTTCAAAGTATCTCAAATCGTTGATTTCTGAAAGAGAAGTGGAAAATCCAGAACTTTTGGTCTGTTCTGCACGTAAACCAGCTTTAAGGCTCAATTTTTTCCAATCTTTCGATACGCTAAAATAACCGGCATATACTTGTTCATCATATAGGTAATCATCAGACAGATTTGGCATAAATACCTGTACGTTATTTGTAGTGTTAAAATAGTCGATGCCGCTATTTGAATTGATGAACGATCCTTTTAATCCTGTTTCAAAAGCAACACTTCCGATGGTCGAGGATATATCCAATTGTGTGGTATAGATTTCAATATCCTGATCGGCATCTGTAAAAAACCCGAATGTTCTTATAAATTGGTTATTGGGGTCAAAATAGTCAGACCGTGCATTTTGGGAATTTTCAAAATTATATTTTGTGTAATGTCCATTTAATTGCAGCTTACCCTGTTTTTTAAACTTGTGTTTATAGGTAAGGTCCGCAGAATAATTGTTTTTGTCCTCAATAAGGTCACTTTTTGTGATAAAGGTAGAATCGAGCAGGGCTTGCGCATTTCGCATCTCGGTAAACTGGATATTATCGAAGGTTTTATCAGGGGAAACCAATGCGGTCAATGCAAAACTGAGTTCGTTGCTATCATCTAGGGTATAGTCCAGATTTAGCTGTGCCGTATGGTTTTTTGTTCTTGTGGTTTTATCAAAATCTGTATACCATCTTGAAAAAATACCCGTATCGTTTATAAAATTGGTTTCACTTTTCGTGTTTTTAAAATCCTTTCGCGGACCATAATTATAGGAGGCAAATATGTTTATTTTTTTAGTTTTGTAAAAATGGGATGTGCCCAAAGTGTATTTTGGAAAAATGGACTGGGTGTAGGTACTGTTTACGTTTCCTTTATAACCCATTGCAATATTCTTGCTGGTAACAATATTCAAAACTGGACCACCTTCGGCATCATACTTCGCTGGCGGATTGCTAATGACTTCGATTAGTTTTATATGTTCTGCTGGATAATTCTCCAATAGGTTGTTCACTTCCTGCGAAGACAATTGAACTTTTCGGTCATTGATGTAAATAGTTGCCGCTTGGTTACGTATCTGTAATTCTTCCTGAATGGCAATGACCCCAGGCGTTCGTTTTAGTACATCCCAAGAACTACCCTGTGAAACCACCGTGTTCTCGACATTAAAGATTAGGCGGTCAGCCTTGCGCTCGATCATCGGTTTTAAGGAAGTAACTACCACCTCATCTAAAGTTTCCACATGTTGATCAATGATAAGCGCCCCCATTTTTATGTCCTTGGTAACATCGATGCCGATCAGCTTAGAGGATTTACCTATATAACTTGCTTTCATTAGATACGTATTGGGCGGTACATGCTGTATTACGAACCTGCCATTTTCATCTGCAGAAACACCTTTTAAAACAGTAGTGTCTGCAACCTGAAGTAAAAAAACCGTGGCAAAGGCGATGTTCTGGTTATCCCCATCCCTAACGGTCCCAGAAACCGAATGTGATTGTGCAAATAGAGGCATTGCATTGGTAAACAACACTGCCAAAAGAAGATATAGGTATTTCACTTAACATTGGGGTTGAACATCAAATCTAACAAAATATAGCTGCTATACAAAACCAAAGCCTTACAAAATACCTTCTGTTCTTATACGAAAAATCAACAATTCCTGCCTATCTTTAATTCGTGCCTTATCCCGCAACAGGGGTGAAAGAACAAAACCGGTAAACAGATTAGAAATAGAGGGTTATCCCGAAAAATGATAGGGGATAATAGCAACTTATATGTGGTTATAACAACTTAGCTTTCATATTAGACCTTGGAAACTATAAATGGAAAAGAAGAATAGCGTATATATAGCAACAAGTTTAGATAGTTATATAGCTGATAAGAATGGGGGAATTGAATGGCTTGATTCCATTCAAATTCCCGATATTGAGGATATGGGCTATGCTGAATTCACCAAGGGAATTGACGCACTTGTGATGGGGCGCACTACATTTGAAACAGTCCTCGGGTTTGATGTTGATTGGCCTTACAAAAAACCCGTATTCGTGTTGAGTACTTCTTTAACCAAAATACCTGAAAGTCACAAGGAAAAAGCGTTCTTGATAAAAGGTACAATGACTGAAATTTTGGAGCAAATCCATAAAAAAGGATATCACCGTCTTTACATTGATGGCGGGATTACCATTCAGGGGTTTTTAAAGGAAGACTTAATTGATGAAATGATCATAACAGTCTTTCCAGTTTTATTGGGAGGGGGCTCTCCGTTATTTTCTGAACTCCCTAACGCATTGGAATTTGAATTGGTTAAATCAAAAGTTTATGTAGATCAGCTTGTACAGCACCATTTTAGAAGAAATAGAAAAACGAATAACACGAATGCCAACAACAATATATGATGAAAAAACAAAGATGTCTTCACTTATCCATTAAGCGCTTATTGGTTTTTAGCTTGTTCCTTATGCTTAATAGCGTATACGCTCAGAATGTTATAATTCCAATTAGCTCAGAAGCGTTTACGATTTTACTGCAAACCGATGAAAACAAACTCTTAAAAACGGTGTATTTTGGTGAATCGCTTGTTAATGTAAGTGAGTATTCCTCCGTTGCTGATATGTTCCATTTTAAGGATAATAATATTGGCATTGGCAATGCAGCATACACGCCTTCTGGAACATGGAATTTATCAGAACCAGCCATTCAGGTGGTCCATTCCGATGGAAATACTTCTTTAGATCTGCGATATGTAAGTCATGAAACCAAATTCTTGGAAAACAATATTAGTCTTACGAGCATCTTATTAAAAGATCCTGTATATGCTTTTCAAGTTACTTTATTCTATAAGGTTTTCAGTAAGGAAAATGTAATTGAGCAATGGACTGAAGTTAAACACAATGAAAAAAAGAATGTTACATTACAAAAATTCAGTTCCGCCAATTTATACTTTACCGATAAAGATTTTTATTTAACTACCTATCATAATCAATGGGCAAAAGAGATGCAGCCTAATGAATCAAAGCTTTCAAGAGGTATTAAAACCGTGGATTCTAAATTGGGTGCAAGAGCCATGCTTTTACAATCGCCGAATTTTATATTGTCCTTTGACAAACAAGCTTCTGAAAAAGAGGGTACAGTCATTCTAGGCCAATTGGCATGGAGCGGAAATTTTAAATTGGAATTTGAAGTTGATTCCTACGATAATCTTCGCTTCATCGCGGGCATTAATCCGTATGCTTCGGAATATTCCCTAGCTAAAAATAAAATTTTCAAAACCCCTTCTTTGATCTATGCCATTTCAAATAATGGCACTGGTGAAGCCAGCCGTAATCTTCATAAATGGGCCAGGAAATATAGGGTATTGGACGGGGAAGGCGAACGACTTACATTACTTAATAATTGGGAGGCCACCTACTTCGATTTTGATGAGGATAAAATATCGGCCTTATTCAAGGACGCCAATGACTTGGGTGTAGATTTATTCTTATTGGACGATGGATGGTTTGGAAATAAATACCCAAGAAATGGCGACAACGCAGGGCTGGGTGATTGGCAAGAGAATGTTAAGAAATTACCACACGGCATTGGTTATTTGGTAAAAGAAGCAAAAAAGGAAGGTGTGAAATTCGGTATTTGGATTGAGCCGGAAATGGTGAATCCTAAAAGTGAATTATACGAAAAGCATTTAGATTGGGTTATTCGACAGCCTGAAAGGCCTGAAGTTTATTTTAGAAATCAACTCGTCCTTGATTTATCCAACCCCGAAGTACAGGATTTTGTTTTTGGAATAGTTGA
>CBDUKE010000142.1:0-5714 GCA_965367725.1 uncultured Maribacter sp.
GCAATGACATTATGTAATTAGTATTGGCTGACAAAAAGATTTTCATAACTTTAACTTTCTATTAAAAAGGAAGCTATGAGCACAAAGAAAAAAGGGATAAATACGATCTGCACCCATGAAGGTGAAATACATGACGAACAATTCAAAGGGGCGATATCGCCGCTGTATATGAGCACCTCCTATGCCTTTGAAGATGTCGATGTTAAACGTTATCCAAGGTATTTCAACACCCCTAATCAAGTAGCGCTTTCACAAAAAATCGCTGCCCTCGAACATGCTGAGGCTGCTATGATATTTGGTAGTGGCATGGCTGCAATTAGCACAACATTATTGGCATTTTTAAAGACAGGAGACCATATTGTACTGCAGAAAACCTTATATGGTGGCACCTATAATTTCGTAAATGAGGAATTTTCAAAATATGGAATTGAATACTCTTTTACCGAAGGCCTGGATCCCAAAGACTTTGAGGCGAAAATAAAGGAAAATACCAAAGTGCTTTTTGTGGAAACCCCCTCAAATCCCTTATTGACAATTACAGATTTGGATGCTATTGCCAAGCTAGCCAAAAGGCATGGCCTGGTGTCCATGATAGACAATACCTTCGCCAGTCCCGTTAACCAGAACCCCATTGATTTTGGAATTGAAGTGATTATCCATAGTGCCACAAAATATATGGGAGGACATTCTGATATATGTGCCGGGGCCGTAGCTTCTACAGCAGAAAATATGGAACGTATTTTTCAATTAGCTAAAAATTTAGGGGGTAGTTTAAGTGACTATACCGTTTGGCTGCTAGAACGAAGCATAAAAACCATGGGTATTCGTGTAAAGGCACAGAACGCCAATGCGCAACATATGGCGGAGTATTTAGATGCACATTCAGAAATTGGTCGTGTATATTATCCAGGGCTGCCAAATCATCCTGGTCACACTTTGGCGAAAACACAAATGCGTGGTTTTGGGGGGATGATGTCGTTTGAATTAAATGCAAATTATGATGCTTCTGATTTTCAAAAAGCATTGAAATTGATAAAATCCTCAATGAGTTTGGCTGGAGTTGAAAGTACCGTACTTTCACCAACCCAAACATCCCATGCGCTTATAGGCCCGGAAGAAAGAAAAAATCAAGGAATAGCCGATGGTTTGATTCGTTTTTCTGTAGGCATAGAGGAACCAGAAGATTTAATTGCCGATATAGAACAAGCCTTGGAAACGGTTAAGAAGTCTTCTTTAGCGAAGACACATTAGAATAAAATTATAGAGACAAAATTTTTAAATAGATGAAATTAGATATATTGGTTTTCGGGGCACACCCTGATGATGCAGAACTTGGGGCAGGGGCAACAATTGCCAAAGAGATTGCCAACGGTAAGAAAGTTGGTATCGTTGATTTGACCCGAGGTGAGCTCGGGACAAGAGGTTCAGCAGAGATAAGGGATGAGGAATCCAAGGCAGCTGCCAAAATATTAGGGGTGGTAATTCGTGAAAATCTGGAATTTGCGGATGGATTTTTCGTGAATGATAAGCGTCATCAAATAGCGATAATTCAAATATTGCGAAAGTATAGACCTGATATTGTTTTATGCAATGCTATTGATGACCGTCATATTGACCATGCTAAAGGCAGTAAATTAGTAAGTGATTCTTGCTTTTTAAGTGGATTGATGAAAATTGACACCAAAATGGAGGGAGATGACCATTGGCAAGACCCTTGGAGACCAAATCACGTATATCATTATATTCAATGGAAGAATATAAAACCAGATTTCGTCGTCGACGTGTCTGGGTTTATTGATAAAAAAATTGAAGCTATATTGGCATATTCCTCGCAATTCCATGATCCTAAAAGTGATGAGCCTGAAACCCCGATTAGCAGTAAAAACTTTTTGGAAAGTGTTACTTATAGAGCTAGGGATTTGGGTAGATTAATTGGTGTAGCACATGCTGAAGGATATACTGCGGAACGTTTTCCTGGAATTAAGAATCTAAACGACCTTATTTAACCGGCTTTCTGGAATTTGTCACGAACCTTAGGCAGTGTAAAATAGAAGCAGGTACCATCTGGTCTAAAACTTTCAACCCATATTTTCCCGTTGTTCTTTTCAACCATTTCCTTGCAAAGTGACAAGCCTAAACCAGTACCTTTTTCGTCATTTGTACCATAGGTAGTTATATTCGAGTTTTTTTCAAAAATCTTCTTTTGGGTTTCTTTATCCATACCTACGCCTGTATCGCGTACTGAGATTTCCCATGTACTACTTCTTTCCAAAGCATCTATGGTAATCATTCCATTATCAGGGGTGAATTTTATGGCATTGCTCATAAGATTGCGAATAACAATATCAATCTGATCGCTATCGGACCAGGAAAGGATATTCGCGGTCATTTTATTTACTATTTTTAGGGATTTGGCCTCAGCGGTTTCAGAAAGTAAATTAATGTTTTCAGTCACTAGATTCTCAATTGAAACAATACTTGGTTTGGTAACAGATCCATTCATTTGTGTCTGACCCCAAGATAATAAATTGTTTAGGGTGAATGATATATGGTCAATATCAGAGTTAAGTTTAGGAATAAACTCTAAGAACTCCTTACTATCTATTTCACCGTCCTTATAGAGTTTCAAAAGTCCTTGGAAAGCGGCAATCGGACCTCTTAGGTCATGGCCTATAATAGAGAACAATTTGTCTTTGGTTTCATTGATTTCCCGCAATTCCTTTTCATTTTCAACCAATTTAGCGGTTTTGTTGTAAAGTTCTATATTCAATCTTTTTTGGATTTTTTCATTTCTTCGTACAATCAGTGTGACAATCAAGAATATCACCAGAATAAAAAGTGCTGCGTAAATATATCTTTTTTGGCTAGCCAGGGCTTTTGAGTTTTCTTCCATCAAGCTTTCCTTTTGTTTTTCATACTCCAATTTCGTAACCAACATAGTAATACTCTTTTGGTTTTTGTTGGTCGATATGGTATCGTGCAGGGTTTGGTATTCCTCATGGTAAACCAATGCCGATTTAAAATCTTTCTTGTTCTTGTTTATTTTAAAAAGGGTATTGGCACTTCTCTGGGTTTCTTCATGAAATTTTATTTTTTTGGAAAGCTCAAATGCTTTTAAAGCATATTGCTCCGACAAACTATCTTTATGTTGTCCCAAAAGAGCTTCAGCCATACCATTCAATAATGAAGTCTCGCCTCTGTCATCTTCAATATTTTCATGAATCATTTCACTTTGCTTGTAAAAGAATAAGGCCCATTTATTATCCCCCTCTTTTAAATAAGTTTTGCCTTTTACTTCATAGGCATAGGCAAGCCAGTCCATTATTTTGTGTTTTTCAAATGTTGTTATACTGCTATTTACATTGTACATAGCGTATTCCAATTCACCCATATCTGCATAAACAGAAGCTATATTGCTCATAGTTTCTGCTGAATAAATATCATTGCCAATTTTATCATTGATTCTTTTTACAATTTTATAAAAATGAATTGCTTGTTCATAATTTTCTTGGTTGGCGTAGAGGTTTGCTATATTTTCATTAAAAATAGATAGCATAAGATCGTTCCCAGTTTGGGTTGCTAGCTCAATACCTTCTAAATATCTGCTAAGTGCTTCGGCATAATCCCCTTTAAAATCATAAGCACCTGCAATTTTATTTTGTACATCAAGAATAAGGTCTTTATCATCTATTAGTTTTGCCTTTATAAAGGCTTTATGGTAATGTGTAATTGCTTGGTCATAGTTTCCTTCGTCCGTATAATAATTACCTAAGCCTACTAAAGATTTGCATTGCCCATAATCATTATTGGCTTCCTTACTTAAATTAAAGGCTTCTTGGGAAAGTAGAAGGAGGCTGTCTGAATTAAAATACCGCATTTCAGACCCTAGCTTATTAAGTAGATCAATATAAAGACTATCCTTGGGAGAGAAATCACGCTTTGAACGATAATTTTCAATGCGCTTCCCTAAACTATCCCTTTTGGTCGATTGGGCATAGGTTTGGATGTATCCAAAAAATAGAAGGATGGTAAGTAAAGCGTACTTATTCAACTTGGATTTTAGTTTTAAGTTATTCTTTTGTTTCAATAACATTTGATTGAAAACACTAATTGGATTTGGGGAATAAAAATAACCCTCGTCTATCCCGATAAATAATAATTGTTGTGAAAACGCATTTTTTGTGTGTTTTATCTATGAAAATGTGTATTTCATCGATTATTTTGTGAGCCTACGGTTTTTGGGATGCTAGCGATAGCATTTCATAAAGTAAAAAAATCGATAAATCTTTTAAAAAATATAATATGTTTTAGTTGGAAAAATCAGTGAAAAAAAATTAACTTTGCCACCGCTTACAGATGGTGGTTGTAGCTCAGCTGGTTAGAGCATCGGTTTGTGGTATCGAGGGTCGCCGGTTCGAACCCGGTCTTCCACCCATTTTATTGAAAGGTCCTGTCTAAATGTTGGCAGGACTTTTTTTCATTTACGGTATCGGGTGAGAAGCCTGTGCCGAGCGGAGCCGAGGTGAACCCGGTCTTCCACCCATTTTATTGAAAGGTCCTGTCTAAATGTTGGCAGGACTTTTTTTCATTTACGGTATCGGGTGAGAAGCCTGTGCCGAGCGGAGCCGAGGTGAACCCGGTCTTCCACCCAAAAAGTAAAAGCCTTGTCAATTGACAAGGCTTTTTTTGTAGAATAAAAGGGGCATTTTCATTTCGTTGATTTGTCGACAACTACTTTTTGATCACGATTGGCTATTTCCCATGCTGTATGGAAAATCAATCTGGTTCTATTTTCCAATAAGTCATAATTAATCTTATCAGGAGTATCAGAAGGTCTGTGATAGTCATCATGAGTGCCATTAAAATAAAAAATTATCGGAATGTTGTTTTTAGCAAAATTGTAATGATCACTTCTATAATAAAAACGATTTGGGTCGTTCTCATCATTGTACTTATAATCCAACTCAAGATTTGCATACTTCCTATTCACCTCTTCAGAAAGATCATGTAATTCGGAACTTAGTTTATCAGAGCCAATCAAATAAACATAATTACGCCCACCTTCACGCTCAGGGTCAATTCTACCTATCATATCAATATTCAAATTAACAACCGTTTGTGCCAGTGGAAAGATAGGTTTGTGGTCTGTATAATATTGTGAGCCTAAAAGTCCTTTTTCTTCTCCAGTAACATGAAGAAAAACAATAGAACGTTTTGGGCCTTGACCAGCTTCTACCGCTTTTTTAAAGGCTTCCGCAATTTCCAATAGGGCAACAGTACCAGAGCCATCATCATCTGCACCGTTGTTTATTTCGCCTTTATCCGTAATACCAATATGATCTAAATGTGCGGAAATAATCACATATTCATTGGGTTTGGTAGACCCTTTTACAAATGCCACTACGTTTTCCGAGTTGATAGAAGTATTATCATTGGTAAGATTCAATGTAAGGTCGGTAATTACCGATTTGGGCGCATCGCTCCCAAAAATATCGGGATAAAGTGTCGTGGCTGTTTTTTCGTTGAAAAGGATATTTATGAAACCCTCATTGTTAGCTTTAATGGATAAACTTCCTTTGGCACTTTTTTTCATGCGATTAAAATAGCTCTGGTATCTTCCAAAGTTTGCTGCATCTACATATAGCATTCCTATTCCCCCATTATCCATAACGGCTCTTGAGCGTTTGCCAAAGGCATCTGAAATATTGCTCCAA